>CAZRWM010000054.1:0-15218 GCA_964603885.1 uncultured bacterium | reverse complement strand
TAGAGCAATCGGCTGTTAACCGATGTGTCGTAGGTTCGAGTCCTACACGGGGAGTTTTAAGCCGCCTTCAGGGCGGCTTTTTGTTTATGAGAAGCTTTGTTGGCGTCATTTTGGTTTTCTCGCTCTAATCCAAAGAAAACCCGCCCCTTAACTGTTCATATGATAGGTTTCCCGTAAAAAATGGCTCAAAAAAAATTTCGGTCGGCCCCTCTCTCGTAATTCGATAAGATTCGATTTCTAGATTGTCGAGTAAATTAGATTTATTGAGTTGTTCATTGAGCTGATTAGGTTCACAGGCTATGGCAGGCTCTTCCAAATTGGAGCCTCCGACATATAAACCACCAGGTTCGATTACTCTTAGAAGCTCAGCATACATCCCAGCAAAGTCGTTGACATGGTCAATTGCATTCAAGGTGAGTAAAACATCCATGAATCCAGAAGGTACTGAGATAACCTTTTCCGTTGTTTTGGGGTATATTTTTCAAGGGCCGGAATGTCTTTTCTAAAGGCATCCTCGCGAACCGCAACCAAAACCGACAACAACTCTCCCCTTTAAGAAGCTATCGCGAGACTTTCCGCCATGTTTAACCTAATTTTAGAATAATGATGATTATAAAACTTATGGTTATCCACTTCGAATCGTCCTCTACAGTAACTCAGGTCTTCATAACCCTTCTACAGTATGAGGTTAATAGGAGGGCGAAAAATATTTTTTAAGGTGTTTTTACAGGTTCTGAAAGGGTGTTTTAATAACTGGCGAATCGATATCTTACCTCCAATTTATTTTGCTTCTCAGTTTACTTAAACAGTCTACAATTTCAGTTATGAATAGTATTAAGCAACGTAAACCGCTGTTGATACCGCTTTAAATTATAAATTATTGCTTTGAGATGTTAGTTATCAATTTGAAACATCAGATTCATAATGAAACTAATTTCGACTGTTTTTTGATAAAAATCTGATGTGAATTTCGGCATGTTTTTTTCAGCTTTAAAAAGTTCTCTATTAGAGACTGTTTGTTGGATCAAACATATTTTTAAGCATACGATTAATAAATATATTTAGAATTTTTAAGGAGGTAGTAATGTTAATTTTTCGTAGTATTGTTTGCCTTTTTTTTGCGACTTGTAATTTCGCGTTGGATTTTGAATCTAGAAATTTTCAAGTTAAGGATTCATTAGTAAAGACTCAGACTTCGGATAGCTTTGTTGTTCGAGCTGAGATACAGGATCATAAATTTAGGATTGATCATATCGATACCCTATCTTTAGTCGTAGACAATAACTTGACTCCCTTTCTCAAAGTAGAGGGTCGAGTTTGTCTTCAGATCGAAACCAATGGATGGTGCGATATCCTAAATAACTTATTCAGTTTGCCATCCGATAATTTTCAAGTGGAGCTCAAAGCTGATGAGAATTTAGATATTTTGGAAGTATTTCTCAACAATGATGGGAAGCTAATTCCAGTTGGCGAATCAATCTGGCATAACGAGGAATTTCAAACGATTAAGGTGAACGAGAATATTATTTTATTTTATGATGAACAAAATAATGTGCCAGCTGTGATGCTGCTAGAAGCAGCCAAAGAGTCATATAAAGAACGTCTTCGCAAAGCAATTTTCAATCGACTTCATAATTAGATTACTTCGATAGAGAATTTCAGTAATTAAAAATCATCCTCTTTTGGATGATTTTTTGCGTACTTAATTTTTACGTCATGAATTCAGCATTTTCAGTTTTAGTTTTCAGCCAGGTACACAAGACGTTTTGACGCCATTTTATATATTTCTGCCACTTATGTGGCTCTTTTCCGTACAAAAAGAGTAGAGGTAAATGAACGCGTCGGTTCCATGACATTTCGTTATGTACGGCGTCTGAGTCCTCGTAAAAAGTGTAGTCTAAATTTGACAGAGATTGAATTTTTCGGTTTAGCTTGCGTACTCTTTCGACATACCGTCTCCCTCCAACTTTGTGAGGAGCACCGAACTCTCTAGTACCTATATCCATCCAAGTCCTACTCTGTAGTAGGTTTTTAGGTTCAAAGTTTTCTATCATCCACTCTTTATCCCAATATAGACAAGGTGAAATAATACCAAATCTTGAAAAGAAGTTTCGTTTATATTGAGCTGCAAGTAGCGTTATCAGGCCTCCGTAAGAGGAGCCTAGAAGCCCACGAGAGTTAGCTTCGACCGGGAGTTTCTCTTCGACGAAAGGAATGATTTCGTCAACTAGGCAATCTAAGTACTTGGGGCCCAATCCTCCATTTCCTCGTACTTTGGTAGGGGTATATTCTGCTTCACGTTCAGTAGTATTACTGACAGCTATAAGTATCACTTCCTCTATCAAACCTGCATTCATAAGTTGCCATGAAACTTTATCCATTGCCCACTCAACTCCGCCGTATGATGTACTGCAGTCAAACATGTTATTACCGTCATGAAGGTATAAAGTAGGATATTTAATTTTATTACTTGGGGAAAAAGATGGGGGATATACAATAGTAATATTTCTAGAATTTCCTAGTATCTCTGAGTGGAAGTCACCGAGATTTTCACTAGATTTGACCGCTGTTTGAGAAGTTTCATGTTGATAACCTCTTATATTTTGAATTGTAAATTGAGCAGACCTTTGATTGAGAGTAGGTATATCAATTACTCGATTATCAATATCCTCCCACGAATTATTGACCTCGACAGAGTCAAAGTTCCCGCAAGTAAATTTAAATTCTAAATTTTGAATTTCATCCAGATGTAGATAAATTTTAATATAGTATTCATCTTCAGCGTAGGGTTTGAGCTTGATATGCTTTGACCAACTTCCGAGCTGCTCAAGATTTCCGCAAATATAGAATGGTCCCGGGATGAAATTAGGTGTTTTAACGCGCAATTCAATCTTTTGGCGGCGCCCCATTATGTACTCCAATACAATTTATTGTTAACTGGGTGGCAAAAATATTGTGGATGACAAACTAAGTCAATCAATGTGTTATTTAACGAATCCAATCCAATCCAATTCGTCATCGGGAAAAAATATAGCGATTTCCTGAAGACGTTGATCGCAAAGCTCAAGTATTGATTGAAATCTATCGTCTATTTCCAGTGCTTTTTCTATTAGCCACCTTAGACTTTCAAGATCATCTTTATTCTGGGTATCTCCTACAACACTTTCAATTTTACTAAGGGTCAGTTCAGGTTGCAGATGAAACATTTGTAATAAGGCTGTAGTTTTAACTCTCTGGTCCTTGTCATTCATCGCTTCAAGCATTCTATTTTCGATCCGTTTGACTGCAACTTTTTTTCGCATAACGGTTGCTAAAGCTTCAAGGGTATTAGACCTGACTCTGGAATCTTTATCTCTTGAGTAAATAAGGAGGATGTCAACTAGTCTTCCGTAATATAATTTTGTAGATGTAAAGACCTCAGCGAGAACTTTAACGAGCTTGGATACAATGAATGAATCAGGCTCAAAAGTTAATGCTGTCATTCCCCATTCACTAATATCTTTCTTCTGCATTGGATTCTTTACGGCAGTTTCTAGCCAATGTAATCGAGCTTCGCGCGGAGATCCTACAAAAGATTCGAAGCTTATCGATTGATTAATAGGTAAATCATTCTTGTATCTTGGTTGCCAAAATCCTTTCCGCTCGAAGTAATTAAGTACTTTGCGATAGAGGACTCTTTCTCTGGGGTCATCTGTCCCTAAATTGAATTCAAAAAAAAGCATGACATCTTCATCTTCAGATCTCACATGTCTGAGACCTTGATTGACCAATTGGACTTTTTTTTCTATAGGCAAGTTGTCAGCTAATGATTCTAAAAACTTATCCTTATCAAAAGCTTGTTTCTGAATCTCTTGCTGGTTTGTCAGCCAAGTTAGCCACTTTTTACAACTAAGTCGCCATTGGCTAGATTGGGTAATTTTTATTTCGCGGTGTAAGTATCGCCTAAGATTCTCAGGGTCCAGCTTAGAGGACCGGCAATACTGTTTGAGTAGTCTAGCTCGCTTGACTTCATCTTTTTCTTTTTTTACTTCTGATAACTGCATGGGTTAAATAAGGAAAATAGAATTTTTGATTTAGGCGCGCCACTCCATTCATATGAAATATCGGCAAAATCTTTAAAAGCGAAAAGTACTACATGAATTTTTACTGTACCTGCTATGTTTATAAATGCGAATATAAGACAACGTCCATGATAAAACCTTTGAATATATTTCACTCTGATATGGAGCCAAGAATTGCTCACGAAGCTGCAGAAGCTTTTGCTTGTTTTATGTTCGATAAAGGAAAGTTGCTTGATTGTGCAATTTCGATGGATACATCGGATTTTGAATCTTTAGGGCAAGCATATTTCCAGTTTTCATGCTTGGAAGGTAATGGAATTGATATCTATATGAAGGTGGATTTTGAGGTGAATATTTGGGAGTTGATTTTTGAAACAAGTAAACGGCAATTTTGTATTCTATTGGTCAAAGATAAGTTTCTCTCTCAAAATCAATTCGAATGGTATCGAATATTAAATTATTGGACAGGACTGGTAGATAATCCAAAAGTCCTTGGACGTTCTTTCAATCAGAGTTTGACGTCAGTAAATTTACCTAGAACTTTTATGGAATGGGGTACTAAGTATCCCAACTTGAATTCTCAAATTGAAAAGAACGAAAAGCGATTCAACGATGTATTTGATGGTCTGTTAGTATTTCTGCAGGGGTCATTTTTTGCGACACTAAATCCAGGATTAAATCAATCTGCAACTTGGACATTCAGATATTGGAATGCAGCAAAGTATGGATACTGTATTTGTTTTCGAGAAATCGAAATACGCTTACTAATTCATATTGATAGATTACGATTGTATTTTTTTCAAGGTAGAGAAGAACGCATGTGGCTAGATTTGCCGCCAGAGAATATCACTAGTTTAACTAAATATTTCGAATCTGCATTAGTAGGCAGCTTCAAAATGCATCTTGAAATCTGATTGAGTTAATTAATCAAGCCACTACAAAAATTAAATATCTTCATTGGTGCTATAGGGCGACTTTGCCAATTATGAGTGGCTATAGGAGCTGTTTAACCTGGTTTCAGGCTAATCTAAATGTTCGATATTGAAACGGCTATTCCGCGTCTACAGATTGTCTACTCGATCCAAATTGAGACCCAAAGTCTTCAATAGGGTCGCACCTTTCAAACCGAGTAAAAAACTCATATTGTAGTACGATTGTATGTCAGATAAATCCCCCCTTATTAAACCTATCGTAGCGATTTGCGACGACGATGATGCCATGAGACGTCTAGTAGAGCGATTGTTAGTACGAGCGGGAAAATACACGGTAGTGAGTTTCCATAGTGGCGCAGATTTGCTTCAGTACATCCATGCGAATCCTGTGAATCTAGTATTATTAGACGTTAGATTGCCGGGCGAAGATGGTTTCAAAATTTGTGAGAAAGTGTTGGAAATAAGTGGTTGTGAACAATTACCTATCCTGTTTTTGTCCGGCGATTCGGATGTGGATACTATAGTTGTGGGATTCAGCAAAGGAGCTGTTGACTACATAACCAAGCCAGTTAAACCGCAGGAGTTGAAGGCCAGAATAGATACTCATTTGAAAGTTCAACGACTTCAGATGGAGCTCCAAGAATCTAAAGCTAAATACCAGGTGTTAGTGCACGTTCTCTGTCATGATTTAGCTAACTATGTGGGGGCCATTTATAACATGGCTCAATTCTTGAAACGGTCGAACGGTACTGCGGACGTGAAAAATTTCTTTCCTCGAATTTATAACGCCAGCTCGAGAGCATTCAAATTTCTAAAGACTGTGCATGAGATTGTAGCGGGCGAAGAGGGTAGATTAAGCATGGAAGTCAAGGAGCATGAGGCCTTAGGATTAATCGAGGAGAGTGCTTCAATTTTACAATCAAAGTTCGAATCTAAGAAGATTACATTGAGCATCGACAACCAAGCGACGAATGCAAAAGTCAAGGTCGATCGTAATTGGTTTGTTGTCAGCATTCTGAATAATCTATTGTCAAATGCTTGCAAATACAGCTATCCAGATAGTGTTGTACAGTTAAGTTTGAGTCAGGCAGAACACGACCTGATAATAACTGTGAGGGACTTTGGAGTGGGTATGTTGCCGAAGCAGTTGAGCAACTTAAATGTATCTACGGTTGCGCAGAGCGTGCCTGGTACGGATGGTGAGAAGGGCTCAGGAATGGGGATTCCGCTTGTAAAGCGATGGGTTAGTAGCTTCGGTGGCCACATCAGTATAGATTCGAAGCATGAAAGTGCGGGTGAAGACCATGGAACTGAGATTACCTTGAGTTTTCCTATGGTTTAGCAAGGTCGCTTTTTCAATCAATTTTCTTTTACAAGGAAACGACGCAAGTTGTGAAGTCTTAATCAAGAACGCATTTCACACGTAAATATTTCTTTTCGCAAGAATAGTCAGTGACCAAAAATTTTTATGTTGTTAAATTATGGAGGATTTTGATTTATTCTAAAATTTGACTGGGAGTGAGTATGTCATTGGTTGAAAGTATTAAGAAATTAGCGATACGACTCACAGGAACACAAGCAAGAGTTTCGGTCATCCCTCGCCATTTCGTTCTGAATGAGCCGTTAGAGGTTTCAGTAGCAGTGGAAGTTCATGAGGAGGAATTCGAAATTCGCTCAGCTTATTTGCTTATCCGTGGTGTGAGAGAGTCTACTATTATTGACGCCGATAAGGACGGCAAACCAGGTCCACCAAGAGTCAAGCGCGAGGAGTTTTTTCAACAGAAAGTAGATTTTTTAGATTACAAGCTTTTCAAAGCTCGGGAGAAGCACAATTACACGCTGAAGTTTGAATTAGACGACGGTATCCGTGAATTTTCAAATGAAGCTGGGAATAAAGTTTATTATGAGCTACTAGCTGGTCTCGATGTTTTAGGAAATGATCCTGGTAGCAGTTGGGTTTTGGTTTCTCAGGAGATTAAGCAGCAAAGGAGGTTACGCTAAATGAGTTCAATTCTTCACAAAGGTAGTTTCCTTAGGTTTTGCGAATCAGAGGGTTGGGAGTTTGTTGAGAGGTCAAATGAAAGTCGAGTTGTCGTAATTATGGCCTTGACTCCTAATGGTGATTTATTGCTAGTGGATCAATATCGCCCTCCAGTTAATGCTCGAGTAATTGAGCTTCCCGCGGGCTTAGTCGGCGATGATCATTCTGAATTACCTGTTGAGGCCGCCCAAAGGGAACTTTTGGAGGAGACAGGATATGAGGCACAATCTTGGAAATGTTTGGTTGAGGGTCCCTTAGTCCCTGGCATCTCAAACGAGTGGATTCATTTATTTTTAGCTAGCAGTCTTGTAAAAGTTAATTCAGGTGGAGGCGTTGGAAATGAGGATATTATCGTGCATGAAGTTCCACGTTCTACATTTACAAGATGGTTAGCTGATATGAAAGAACAGGGGCGTATGATAGATCCTAAAATTTTTACACTTTGGTTTTACACACAGAGCCTGCAAGATCCGACTAAATGACAGCTTACTTGTAGTAAATCTAATTCTGATTCTCTTAGCTGCCGTGCTTACATTATTTTTTACACGGGTCATATCCAACGCAGAAGAGTCAAATTAGAGAACCCTGGTAAAAAGCTTTATTTTACTACCTCAGAGACTTAAAATTTTTCTCCTAAATTCCGTGATTCACTCCAGCAAAATGTTTTCGTATTGATGGTTTAGATAGATATCACGCTCGATAGTGATCCCTGATGATCTGTGATCTACTCACTTGCATTTAATTCAAAATAAAATCTTTGATAATTAGAACATTTGTGATAAAAATTGCACCTTTTATCTAGTATTGGATTATGTATGAAAATAGGTATTTTTAAGCTTTTGATTTCTATCTTATCTGCTAGTGTCTTGGCGGTAGTTGTATTTTTACATTTATTCCTTGATGACTTTCTAACGTCCAAAATCAATAACTTTATAGATAAGATATTCGAAACTGATTCTGCTTTATACGAAGTGGATACAAAGCTCTCTAACTTAAGTGTGGAATTAAAGAATTTCTACTTGAGAAGTCCAGCGGGCTTTTATAAATCAAACTTAGTTGAGTTTGAGACCTTATCGATACAGTTTGATCCATCAGCGGTAATAAAAAACGTTGTTGGCTTCAAAAAGGTCATAATCGATAACTTAAATATCATCGTTTTCTTCAAAGATGGACGATTCAGCTCAAATATTTTTTTTAATCAGGAAAAAATTAAGTCAAAACCTGAGAGTTATCGATCACCAAAATTTAATTTCAACTCAATCGAGGTACGAGGATTGAGGATGTTCATACATTCAGATAATTACTCTAAAATCATAAAGGTACCCGATTTTGAAATTAGAGACCTTGTGGTTAGTGAACAGTCTTCACCACCTTTTGTTCATTTTTCGAAATCCTTAGTTAAAGCGATTTTAGATGAGGCTAAGAATCACGTAGAAACAGAGATATTAAATGAATTAAAAATAAAATTCAGAAAAAAACTGCTAGAGCGAGTTGGCGATAAAATAAGAGACCAGGTTTCTGATAAACTTATGAAGTTATTGAACTTTTAAATCAGATATCTGTCTAATAATGTTGCGTGTTTTTCAATTATTAATCATTAAAATCTTTGCCTCTTTATGCTTGATTTTGAGCAATAATTCATTTGCCGTGGAGCACACAGTATTTGATGGTATCTTAAAACAATATGTGGCTTTGGGGAGAGTCGACTACGCTCGTATGCATCTGGCGTCGATGGATGATTTAAGAAGATATCTTAATCTTATATCAGAGACCAAGCTGGAAGCTTTAAATGATTTGCCCAATTCCCAACAGTTGGCCTTCTACATTAACGCCTATAACGCTTTTACGATTCTGACGGTATTAGATCATTGGCCCATAAAAAGCATACGCGATATCCCAAATGTATGGAAAGAGAAAAAGTACAAACTTGTAGGTAGATTAGTTTCTTTAGATCAAATTGAACATGAATATGTTCGTACATTTGACGAGCCCCGAGTACATTTCGCCTTGAACTGCGCCTCTATAGGATGCCCTGACTTACGTTCCGAGGCCTACACTGCTCAAAAATTGAGTAATCAATTAGAGGATCAGACGCGCTTATTCTTTGATCAGCCGGACAAATTCTATTACTGTGCAGATTGTAAAGATATAAAGTTATCTAAAATTTTTAAGTGGTTTTCGAGTGACTTCAAGGATAGTACTCATTCTTCCTTCAGGAAGTATGGGAAGTTTAATGGCGTTGTAAGTTTTATCTATAAATATGTGGGCTCTATTCAGAAAAAGAGAATAAAATCCCAAAAAATAGCTCTTACTTTTCTGGAGTATGATTGGGCCTTGAACTCGAGAATTATAGATTAAGTATTAGTATTTACGTAATTGAACCGCTACAGCTAGCGCCGCTGCCGGCGGTACAACCATAGCAATGAGGTCGCCAGGCAATTTTAGATTTTACCTGTTCGAGAGAGTTTAAGTTAAATACGTTGAGTGGATTCCCATTTTTTTGAATTAAAGATACATCTTCCATTTGGTGAAAATCACAGTCAAAAATTTTACCGTCATATGCAATATTTAGCTGTGTTCGACACATAAGACCATTCAGGGTTGCAGGATTATAATTTTGCTTCAGTAGTCTCATGTAAGGAGTCCACTGATTAGTTTTTTTTAGCTCTTTGGCGAATCGTCCTACTGGAAAATTATGTAGGGCATATAGCTTGTTAAAATCAATTCCAAAATCATTTTTTAGTTTCCGTTTATAATCTTTTTCTAAGTCATTTTGATTCGGAGCTAAATGAATTCCAGCTGGATTGTATATGAAGTCAAGAATAAGGTCCGAACGCACTCCATAACCAACGCTATTAAGTCTTTGTATGGCCCGAATACTTTTTTGAAAAGTTCCATCCCCGCGCTGCTTATCTACGTTTTCCTGAGAATAGCAAGGTAAGCTAGCGATGATGTGTACCTTGTGTTCAAGAAGAAAGTCAATCAAATCGTATTGTGACTTAACTAATAGTATCGAAAGATTACAGCGATCGATAATTTTACAATCTCGCTCCGCTGCGGCCCTCACAAGTGGGCGGAAAGCAGGATTAATTTCTGGTGCTCCCCCCGTTATGTCGACAGTTTCAGGTTGGAAGATATCCATCAGCTCAATTACTCTTTGGTAGACTTCGGGTTGCATTGTCTCTTTGCGGTGTGGGCCTGCTTCAACATGACAATGAGTGCAGGACATATTACAAATTTTACCAACGTTAACCTGTAATACTTTGACTGATTGGCGATCAAATTCTATCCCTAAGTTCATTCAAAGAGGCCTTTTTTTGTGGACAAGTTGTTCGTACAATGTTGAACTTACAGGACTTATAGTTGAAATGAAAGTAGGAAATATGAAAATGCCAAATCCAAGCGAGTTAGGTGAGTTGCACGATAAAATTAATGGTCTACGTTATTGGGTTATCTCTGAAGGAGAAGGCAAGATTCCTCAGCAGGGGGACGCAGTAACCTGCCATTACAGCGGTTGGCTAGAAGATGGCACCTTATTTGATAGCTCTAGAAATCGTGATAGTGCCTTCAGTTTCCAACTCGGAGAGGGTGTTATCGAGGGTTGGAGTATGATGGTGGGCAATATGAAAGTTGGTCAGAAAGTACTTGTTCATATACAGCCAGAATACGCCTACGGTAGCCAAGGTGTTGGACCAATACCTCCTGATTCTGCACTTTATTTCGAAATTGAGTTATTGGATTCTTTCTAACCTTTCAAATATTTTATTATTCGAGGAAAATTATGCGTAAATTTAATCTAATGCTACTCTTCATTGTACTGTTATGTTGTTTGTCACCCTCAGCTGATGTTCAAAAGATTTTTAACAAAGCTATCGATGATCTTCAAAAGTCTGAGATAATGTCGCAAGTCCTACGAACGGGTTCAAAAGCTCCAGATTTCCAGCTTTTCGATCAGAAGGGTAAAAAAATACAGCTTAGTAAATTACGAGAGAAGGGACCTGTTGTTTTGACTTTTTACCGAGGCAGTTGGTGTTCATATTGTAATGAAGAGCTGAAAAATCTGGTTAAAATTATGCCGAAGATTGAGGAGTTAGGAGCAACTCTTGTAGCGATAACGCCTGAGCTAAGTTCAGGTGTTCAAAAAACGTCCAGATTGATAGGCTCAGATTTTTCCCTACTCAGCGATGTCAATGGCGTTGTTTGTAAGACATTCAAGGTAGTCTATCGCTTACCTGATAAGGTAAATGATATATATAATCAGCTTGGCATAGATTTAGGTAGGGCTAATGGCGGAAATAGTCAATCTTTACCTTTGGCGGCGACCTATGTCATCGATCGTGAAGGTATGATTCGTTTTGATTTTGTTGAGGCCGATTATAAAAAGCGAGTAGATAAAGCTAAGCTCATAGCAAGTTTACAATCCTTAGTTAGTAAAAAACCCAATGTCAAAGGTTTGCAACAAGCACTTCTTCAGATGAAGGAAGTTCATTGCGGAGGATGTGCAAATACAATTAAAAAGCGGTTAATGGCTGTAGATGGAGTAAAGAAAGTTATTGTTAGTTTCAAGACTGGCAAGGCTAAAGTTATTTACAGTGCACAGCAGGCTAATCTAGAGCAAATCAAAAAAGCTGTCGGCAAAGATTTCCCCATAATATCTGCAAAAAACATTTAAAGTTTCACTTTTAATTTTCGGCTTCAAAATAAACTTGAGGCCGTTTTTTTTAGTCCGTTTGTTTGTCTAGGTTTGGCTTTGTTTAGTCTTAACGGACACTCCAAATTATTTTTTCCTAAGACATATTGCTTAATGATCCGATATAACGAGTAGGGGATTTTTTTGTTAGGAGGAAAAGGTATGAGTGAGACCTCAATTGAGACAATAACAGCACCGAATCCGGTGCATCAATTAGGACTTGAAATCATAAAAAATCAAGAAATAAAAAACCAATTCTTTTCTACGTTCAGTCAAATTTTCACTACTGCAGATTTTGAAGAAGAAATTCGGGGTATAGCTTGGATGGAAGATTTTCCAATTCGTATGGACAAGTCAGGTAGTCCTGAATTTAACCCCTCGGAATTCGGACTTGTCAGTTCTGCGGTTCCTGTTTTATCAGAGGCCTTAGAGACATTTACTCAAATGAATTTTAGGGGATCAATCGAGGATATGAGAGCAACTCGTGATCAGTTACAAACTAAAATTGATACTAATATTCTTAAGCTTTTGGAGGGTATTTTTGTAGATACCCGTATAGAGGTCTATGTAAAATTTAATTTAGATTTTAATTTTGAAGTACTTTCTCATCCGCGTAAGCGTCAGATTCAGGCCGTGTTATCTGATAACTTTGGTAGAGGTTCAGGTATTCGGAAATTAAGTATGATGAGTGAGTTTCTAGATTGCACGCGAGGGGTGTCCGACTTCAGACAATTGTACAAGCTTGCTCCTCAAAGGGCAGTTGATATGTTCGCCAGATTCTTGCGTGGACTCATTAAAAACGAATTTGAATTCAAAGTTTTGCGAGGCAAAGTGGTCTGGTTTTACCAAGAAGAATTTACCTCGGATGAAGATGATTAGGGTAAATATTAATCTAAATCTTTGATCCAGTCATGTGTCTGCTGAGTAAGTTCTTCTATACTCAGTAGACCGTTTGCTCTAAAAATGGGTATGGACAAAGAGCTCAAAAATTTTTGATGCAATAGTTTACTCTCGCGATCTACGCCAGCTTGATCGAATTGAGACACCCAATACATGTAGCGATTGAATACTCTAAATGGACGACAACCTTCTTTTAAGATATCCGCTCCTTGGGATGTTAGCTCGCGATTTCGTAATCTCTGCAGACGCTCTAGTTTGGGAGTTATCAAATAAATCACTCCGTTTAATCGCTCCAATTGCCAACTCAGTAAGCAGGGAGAACCGTCAATAATATAGCCTTTTTTCTTTAAATTATTTGTTGCCTGAACAAATACTTCTTCTGAAATGATAGTTGGATCTCCAGCATCAGGTGGCTTTTGTTCATTGTGTAGTTTGATATAAGGCACATCGAGTTTCGCGGATAGTTTTTCACTTAAAGTACTGACACCGCTACCTGGCGCACCGAAAATAAGTAAGTTTACTGCGTTCATATTTAAATCGTATCTTTGACAGTGTTAAAGTTTGTAAAATAAGAATCCTAACCTAGATTGCTATTAAAGCAATCGGAAATTCCAGTATGAAACTGAATCATATTTGCTTTTTAGACGCGGCAACATTCGGGGTTAATTACGACTTCAGTGAACTCAGAAGGCTAGCGCCTGTAACCATACATTCTAATACGGATCCACAAGATACCCTCGATAGGATTAAAGGATCTGATATTGTGATTACAAACAAAGTTGGATTAGATGAGGCGGTCTTAAGCAAAGCCACTGAGCTCAAACTAATTTGTGTCGCAGCGACTGGCACCAATAATATTGATTTAAAGTTTGCGGATTCACGGGGGATTCAAGTTTGTAATGCTGTCGGGTATTCTACCCATTCCGTAGCTCAACATTGTATGGCCTTGTGTCTGGAATTAATTCATAGAAATAGACAGCGCCACCGTGATTGTGTCAAGAATTGGTCCAAAGCAAAAGTTTTTTCATTAGTAGGTTCTGAATTTGATGAACTAAGTTCAAAACGTTGGGGTATTCTTGGTTTGGGTTCTATTGGTAGTCAGGTTGCAAAACTTGCTTGCGCTTTCGGGTCTGAAGTAGTTTATCACTCAGTATCTGGTAAATCATACAATTCCCGATACTTGTCGGTATCATTCGAGGAGCTTCTACGAACTAGTGATGTACTTTCAGTGCACACCAGTCTGCGATCAGAAACTATGCATTTATTAAATCACAAAGAGTTTGAATTACTGAAACCGGATGTGCTGTTTCTAAATATGGCGAGAGGTCAGATTTGTGAGCCTAATGCATTAATCACTTGGCTGAAGTCAGGTAAATTTTTAGGTGTAGGGCTCGATGTACTAGATCGAGAGCCACCTTCTATCGATCATGCTCTGTTGAATGTGCGTGATTCTAGGCTACTAATTACGCCACATATGGCTTGGACCTCAAGACAATCAAGGCATGACTTATTGAAACAAATAGTCAGAAATATTGAGTCTTATCAAAGAGAAGAAGCACTGGTGAATACAGTAAGATTCGAGAGCTGAGGAGTTAATTATGCGGTTGGAAATGGCCAAGCAAATTTTTGACGATGAAGTGCGTTCTTTGCAGAATGTTATAACAGCAATAATTCGAGAATTTGACCCCGAGGTGGAAGTTACGGAAGACCTATGGAATCGAGAAGATGCCGTGGGAAATGACGGCGGTGGAGGAATCACTAGGCATTTTCGTGGAAAAATCTTTGAATCGGGCGGTGTAAATACTAGTAAAGTTTATGGACAAATAAAACCAGATTTTGCAAAGCAGCTTGGTTCAGAACAAACTGAGTTCTGGGCCAGTGGAATTTCTTTAATTTTACATCCTCTAAATCCTAGAGTTCCTACTGTTCATGCCAACTTTAGAATGATCCATCTTGGAGATAAACATTGGTTCGGAGGAGGCGCTGATTTAACACCGTACTATCCCTATGAAGAAGATTTTGTTCACTTTCACAGACATTGGTCAAAGGTCTGTAAACCATATGATTCCTATGAATGGATGAAGCTTGAGTGTGACAATTATTTTGTAAATCATCATCGCCAAAGTGAAATGCGTGGTATCGGTGGGCTTTTCTTTGACCGCTTTAATGGCGGTGCTATAGAATCAGATTTAGTTATGATGCGTGATCTGGGTAGTGGATTTATACCTTCCTATTTTCCGATTGTTGAAAAAAGAATGAATGAAGATTTTAATCAGTCAGACGAAGATTTTCAGTTGTATCGTCGAGGTCGCTATGTGGAATTCAACCTTCTCCATGACAGGGGTACTCTTTTTGGTCTTAAAACTGGAGGAAGAATAGATAGTATTCTCATTTCTCTTCCGCCCAGAGTAACTTATACTTATTCTTTCAAGCCTCAGCCGGGTAGTGTCCATGAACGTATGAATTCGTATTATCAACCTATTGATTGGCTAAATTTCAAAGGGTCTTAAATAACCTTGTAATATAAATTTTTGGATTCAAGTAATGAGGACTAAACTTACATTTTTGGCGTATGGAATGAATATCTTTTCCAA
>CAZRWM010000053.1:0-15290 GCA_964603885.1 uncultured bacterium | reverse complement strand
AACTTACCACCCACATAAAGCTGAGGATAGGTTGGCCAATTTGAATACTCTTTCAGTCCTTGACGAACTTCGGTGTCCTGCAAAATATCAAATGTCACATATTCTGCTTGATGCTGCTCTAGCAGACCAATTACATGGGCTGAAAATCCACACTGAGGCATTAAACGATTACCCTTCATGAATAGCAGAACTTTATTTTCTTCAATCATGGAGGTTAGCTCATCGGCCAATGAATCTCCATTCTCCCTACTTTTCGATTTCTTGACTTCTGAACTCAACAAACTCACTGTACTCATAACGCACCTCTTTTTAAGATAAATATAACTTTTGCCATTTCTCAGGCGTGTAAGTCTTTAGGGTTAAAGCATGGATCTCATTAGATTTAATTCGATCCTGTAGCGGATCAAATATTAATTTATGCTGCTCGATTCGTGATTTATTCTCGAAGTCTTTAGATACCACCATTACCTTCCAATGGTCCTGAGTGCCCGTCATATCTTCAATTTCAATTACTTCTACAGCCACTAACTCTCTGACTATCTTCTCCAATTCTTGCTGAGTCAATTTAACTCCTCTCATCAACTCATACGAGTGCCTACTCTTACTGAGAACACACTCAAATGTTCCCTAAAACAAACTTGACAACATTCCGCATACTTCGAAAAATACTATCCTGAAGCGACTCTTCTTGAGACTTTTCTACTTTTATTTGATCCGCAGAAGTTGTCCTGTCTTTACGAAAACCAGAATCAAATTGTGACCCCGATAAGCTGCTTTGTAGAACAAAGTAAATCACATGCACCAAAAAGTCCATCGAACCGTTCAATTTAGCTGCCCGACTTTTTATATTATGCCGCCTAATCCTTGGAATTTTAATATTTTTTTTGGAATTAAGCCTTTTATTCGAGGCTCTAATATCTGACACCAAAAGCTCCTTAATCCTTAGTGGCACAGAGGCATTCGACATGGCAAAATTCGACTTAAAGAAATGTGAAAAAATATAATCCGAGGAGGTTTCTGCCGTGCACGAAAAACCTCTTATTCTAACTCGGGTTATCAAAATCTCCTCTTTTGAAAAACTTGATGGGTGCATCTGGATTTCTAATACGCCAATATTTAGTTTCTCCAACTTGTTTACAATGGAAATATTAGAGAGTCTCAATGTGGACTTGTGAAACTGTAAATTAAATTTTCCAATACCAAACTGGGTATTTGGTAGAACTATTTTCTCAATTGCTTCCAAACATTTATGATAAACATAAATTTGTGAGCCAATGAAACTAGCGCCCAGAAGGAAAAGTAATACTAAAATTAATGTCCAAGTTCTTCTACCCATCCGCTAAATTTTGAACTCCCGAATACCTAAAACTCAAATTATTTTTTATCCGGAATCTTTTTTTTAGGAGGAGTAACTGACGTGTAACCCTTCATAAATTGCCCGTGGGCTCGAAAAATACCCATCACAAACCTGAGTTCATCCTTACCCGGCTTTAGTCTTCTAAGGATGCGCTCCATAAGCAAAGGATGATTATGACGCTCCTTTTTTTCGAAATAACCGAAGCTTTTCAAAAAAATTTGCAGGTTACTTAAAAAGCTCATTATATCTTGCCCATTTGCGGGTAATAGATTTTCTTTTGGATGTCGTAGATTATGTGATGCTAAACATCTAAATTCATATAGAACTACGGCAACGGCATGCGATAAATTTAAGACTGGATAATCGCCTGGTATCGGGATACTAATTAATCGGTCGCAATGAACTATTTCTTCTTGGTATATACCTCGAGACTCGCGACCAAACACGAGTAAAATTTTTTTCCCGATGACATTAATACTTGATTCAGAGACAATATCTTTCAACGAATCCACGCGACGTTCTTTACCTGTTTTGCCTGTAGTCCCTATTATCCAGTCGAATTCTAAAGCAACAACATCCGATAGTTTTTCATAAACTTTAGCCTCTTGTAGTATTTTTTTACCCTTGCATGCGAACTCGTACTCCTCGCCATTACGAGGGGCCTCTGGAGCTACTAAATGAAGTGAAGTTACATCAAAATTACTTGCCAGACGAGCGATCGAGCCCAAATTGACATCACCTCGAGTTCCCAGTAAACAGAGGTGCAACTCCACACCAGTGAATTCACCCTCAATAATTTTTGGGGAGTATTTCTTAAATTCCATTACTTATGGCGTGTACTTTTTAGGAATGGATAGTGGGATTTTACGAAGATTAGGCTTAAAGACATTGGATAAGTTAGTTTTAACCGTGAGAAATTCATTAATCGTATGTGAATATTCCAGACTCTCAGTGTAAAAATTTGTTGAAACACTAGCGACTACGGTCAAAAACGGATGCAACGAAGGAAAATGGACTGTGTAAGAATCCTGACCATCTGACTGCAGATTTACCACCTTTAGCTGCATTGACCTGCTCCGAACTGCATCAGTAGATAATGAAAAACCCCGCCATAACTTAGGCGACTTACTATTTGAATATTGCCATCCGGTTCGAGCGGACTCAACAAATTGAAATCCCGTAATGATCCCTAATATTAAGCTTGCCGCGATTAATCTCATGTCATCCCCACTATTGAAGGTGTCTTATACAACTCAATCGGAATTTCACTCGACCACTTTAATGCCCTTTTTTAAAAGCTTTACTCAGAATCTTTCGGAACTAATTCGAGCATTGGCAGAATATCAATTGGAACCTCCTCGTAAGGATGAGCTTGCTTAATTGCGTTGATCACATCAACTACTAATTCAGAATAACACTCGAATTCAATCTTACTTTCAAGAACTGACTCTGGCTGCCCAACACTTCCAATTGTTGGATTGGATCCTTCTTGAGGTAAAAAATAACCGGTACCTTCCGTGACAAAACAACAGTGCGTGTAGTTTCCAATCTGCCCGCCTCCAGCATTACCTATAGCCCTTCTGAGCTCGATAACAGCATCTTGAGGACAATAAACCCAAACTTTAACTCGCGATCCAAAACCTAGTTCATAATTAGCCGGATTTAGTGACATGAAGACCTCTCATTTGTCGGAGAAAAGATTACAACTAATCGAAGCATAGCAGGAGGACAATTCAAATGCTATACTCCCAACAACTCATTTCATGGAGGAACAATGTTTCTACGATACGCCATTATTTTGTATTGTGCTTGTATTTTCAGCGCCAATATTATTGACGCCAAGCCTGCGTCGAAGATAGCTCCACTATTGAAAGATTCAAAACTGATTAGGGGATATTGGAAACTAAACAAAAAGGATGGCAAATATCTCATGACTCTTCGCAAGAATGACCTCAATAAGGACTTCTTGATGACTGCATCAGTCGCTCAAGGGCTTGGCGAAGGTGGGATGTTTGCAGGTACATTACTTAAAACTAGAGTGATGTCCTTCAGAGTTGTAGAAGATTATGTTCAATTAATTTTCCGAAATATTAATCATATTTCCAGCAAAGACAAAGCACTCAAACATGCTGTCAAGTATGCTTTTCGGGATACGATTATCGGAAATTATCCAATTAAAGCTCGTAATGCAGGTAAAGTTCTATTTGACGCTACCACCCTTATGAAATCCGACTTATTTTACCTTGCAGGCTGGCTTGCACGCATAAAAAAGAAGCGACTTTCCTATAATCCAAAAATATCCCATGTGAAAGAAGTCAAGAATTTTCCTAAAAATATCGAAATTAGATCAAATTTAGCTTACACGGAGAGAGACGCATCAGGCTTAACAAGTCACTTTGAGATTCTGGTGCATTTTTCATTTTTTCCATTCCCTAAGACTAAATACAGACCTCGCTTAGCAGATCAACGGGTCGGATATTTTCTAACCGTCCTGAAAGACTTCAGCATCCAAAATCATAGCGATAATTTTATTCGCTATATTAATCGTTGGGATATACGTAAGGCCGACCCAAGAGCAACGATGTCACTACCGAAAGAACCTATCGTTTTTTATCTGGCAAAAACGATTCCTCACAAATATAGAAAGCACGTTAGAGAAGCTATTTTAGAGTGGAATAAAGCATTCGAAAAAGTGGGGATACTAGGTGCATTAGAGGCTCGAGTTCAAACCAGCCAAGATGATTGGGACCCAGAAGATAATCGCTACCATGTGGTTTCATGGATTACCAGTGAAAGAGCACAGTTCGGAGCGATTGGACCCTCTAGAGTTAACCCTTTAACAGGACAAATTTTAGATGCCGATATTTTGTTTGATGAAAGTCGTGTGCGGGGTGCCATAATGCGCCTTAAAAGTATGTTTGATAACCCCGAACCATCTCCTGAAGGGCTTCGTGATTCTATTGCAGACATATTACCCCACTCCCATACGGACGGTAGCCCATGTAGTATTTATGATGTTGCAGGTGAGCATTTCGGGATGGCTTTTTTAGCTCAACTTCAAGCGACGTTGGATACTGAAAAATCGGATGAATCAAATAAAGTCGCTAGAGATTCAAGTACAAAAACGGATAAGCCTGAATCGAAAGAATTAAAAGACCCGATTACTAAATCAAGTATTGCTGCTAAATCGATCGAATCTCAAAAGAGCACTTCTGCAACCACAGCTAGTATTGATCCTAAAGCTGCAGCCAAAGCTCTCGCTTTAGCCCATAAAAAACGATTGCAAACCTTTCATAAAGTACGCGACGAGTACATCGGTCAATTAATCAAATGGATCATAATGCATGAAGTGGGTCACACATTAGGCCTAAGACACAATTTTAAGGCCTCTACCGTAATACCGAATGATAAACTCCACGATAAAGAACTAGTTGCCAAAAAAGGCTTATACGGCTCAGTCATGGAGTATCCGGGTATCAACATTAACAAGGATTTTAGTAAGCAAGGTTTCTACTATACACCGACTTTGGGACCTTATGATTACTGGGCAATTGAATACGGCTACAAGCAGATACCTCCCGCAAAAGAAAAGAAAGTTCTAGCCCAAATTGCGAAAAAGTCTCACCTAAAAGAGCTCGCTTACGCCACGGATGAGGACACTCGCGGTACAGGTGGCACTGAAATGGACCCTTTCGCTAATGTTTACGATTTAGGAGAAGATCCGATGGCATTCGCGGAGGATACCATTGAGATGATTTCAGCATCGTGGACCAAAATAGTTGATCGAATGATTGACGAGGGACAAAATTATATTGACGTCGAAAATGCTTACTTTGGAATGATTAATTCGTACGTCAGAAGTCTAAACATGATTGCAAAGTTTGTTGCAGGTAAACAATTTTTGAGGATTCATAAGGGAGATACCGACGAACGTCCCATCATACCAGTAAATTTTCAGACACAGAGAAAAGCGTTAACACTGCTATCTAAATATGCTTTTGACGACAAATTTCTTCAAATCCCGGCCGAGTTAGCAGAGTCCATGCCCTCTTCGCGGTGGTGGCATTGGGGTAGTAATATTTACAACAAACCTGTGGATAAAAATATCTTCAAGGTAATTTCATATGTTCAAAGACAACCCATTCGCCGACTGCTTTACCCACGTGTTATGGCGAGATTGATCGATCAAAAACTTCTCTACCCAGATTCAGCAGAAGTTCTCGGATTGGCGGATACAATGGATATCTTATACTCCTCTATTTTCCAAGAATTTAATGAAAACTTACCGAAAAACATCAGCGACACTAATCCATTCATAGGAACCAATCGAAGAAATCTTCAAAGATACTATATTGATCAACTCATGAACCTCACAAACAAAACCAAGAAATCAGGATATGAAATTCCTTACGACGCGAAGACTCTTGCAAGACATACATTAGACAAATTGGCAGATGATATCAATGAATTTGAGCGCCGCACTAACATGGATTTGGTAGACAGCATGAGTAAAATTCACATCCATGACACCGAATCCCGCGTTAAAATTTTTCTCGATTCTAGCTACCGAAATCGAAACTATTAGTTGGTTGCGTCACCCCATACAGTAGGTCGACCCAACTCGTCTACCGCCACATAAACTATTTCGCATCGGCAGATTTCTCTCTGCCTGTGGTTATCTACGTTGCGAGTCTGCACCAGTAATTCCATTGTCATGGAGGTGTTACCATCCCGTGTGGGACGGCACCAGAATTGAATAAAATCACCTTGCAGAGCAGGATTAATAAACACCACCTCAGAGATTTTTTTTGTCAGAATTCGCCTGGTGCGCATGTGTTCCATCGCGTACATAGCAGATGCCTCATCAATCCAACTCAATAGTTGACCACCAAACAAAGTATCCGCATAGTTTAAGTGCTTTTTAAAGATGAGAGTTTGAAACGCCAGCGACCATCCGTCACTAGATAGCTGTGCGCTAGAAGTTGAACGAAATTTAGGATCTTGTAGATTCATACAATCAGGAGACGTCCTCAGCGAGATGTTGTCAAGTAATGGAACATATACCAGACAATATAAATGGTATTCATTATATCTATGTTTACGGTGTACAATTATAGTGTGCACGAACAATATGTTAATCATAATCGGGATTACGGCCAATTAAAATACGTATATCCTGTAATCTCGAGACGCTCAGCAGGGCTCTCTCTGGGTATCAATTTGAACGTTGATAAACTCTGTAATTTTGACTGTCCTTATTGTCAAGTCGATCGCACCGAATCTAATAAAATGCGCTTCAATCGTGTTGAATTTGAGCAAGAACTCGTTAGCATAATAGATGATATTCGTGAGGGAAGAGTATGGTCAATATCACGCTTTAAAAATGTAGATAACACCAAAAAGGTATTCAAGGATGTGGCTATAGCCGGTGATGGTGAGCCCTCCACTTCGCCTCATCTGCTTGAGACGATGAATTATTTACGTACCATAGCGAAGGATTATGCACTTCCTGAAATAGTCTGGATTTCTAATGCAACCGGCTTACAAAAAAGAAAAACTAAGCAGGCATTGGTCATACTAGAGCAGATGCAAGGTACGATCTGGGCCAAACTAGACGCCGGAACACAGAAATATTTTGAAACTGTTTCGGCTTCGAAATATAAAATTGATAGAATCCAATCAATGATTGAGCAAATACCCTCTGGAGTAAAACTGAAAATTCAAACCTGTTTCATGAAAGTGCAGGGCAGCTCACCCTCAACGAATGAGATTCGGTCCTACATTTCCAGATTAAAGGCTATTCACCAAAAGCATCAAATTGCGGAAGTTCAAATTTATACAATCGCCAGGAAGCCGGCCCAAAATTTTGTAAGTCCCCTACGACTGGATGAAATGCAGAAGTTACTTGCACCTCTCAAAAAAACTAATCTACCTGTAAAATTTTATTCTGGTGCCGCGGATTGATCGCCATACTCAAAAAGCGTTGTAGGGAATTAAACCGACAAGTTGATATGCATAGTTGTTGTCATGGCTAACTGCTGATAACTCATTTACCTGCCTGTTCTCAAGATCAAACCAACAATCGCCCACTTTCTTGAGACCATAACCCTCATAGAACAAAATTTGTTCTGGACAATCCATCCCTACAGCTTGCGGAGTTTGCTCTGAAAAATACCATTCATACCAGGTCGAGTCGACGCGATAATGAAATACTCCCCTGGCCTCATCAATGCCCAGTGGCACGAATGAACCATCCACTGAGGTATTTGATACATTCCCGTCACTATCAACTTTAATTAAGCTTTGACCAGACTTCTTTTCCTCATTGATCATTAAATAGGCGCCGAACCATCTTAACCATAATGGATTCGAGCTCAACTCAACTATAGGTTGGCTGCGCACTTCAGAGTCAATGATTTGTAAAACCGAGCACTGACGATTACGATTTGTATAAATAACTTTCTGATTGGATCTTTGAGGATAAAAAAAATCTCTATTGTAGTAATCAATAAATTTTTCAGAACCTGAAACATGTTTTGCGAATACTTGGCCTCGATCATCGAAGTAAATAAAGTAATCCTCCAACCTATAACCACCTAGAATCTCACGCTTAATTCTATCTACTAAGTCTGGCTTCTTAAGATTTCTAACATCATAAAAAACCGCACTAGAGGTAAACAAACAATGATTAGTAGTATCAAGCTGTAACGGAATTCCAAGTAATTCCGTCGAGATTGGCGTAGAACCAGGCTTATCCCAATAATACAAAGTATTAAGGCTTGTACCAAATACCAGTGCTCCGTTTACACCGCTCATTAAACTTACCCCTTGATTCTTAATGGGCAAATCACCGATTAATTCACCATCATAACTGAACCATACAATCCGACCCTTGGCCCAACATACAAATCCAGCATTTAACAGTACAGGAGACAAAGGCTCAAAAGCATACGGACTTTTGCCCTCTAGTTCCTGACCGTCCTTCCATAAAAAAAAGTGCCCTTTCTCTAGTAAAAATACAATACAATTTCCACGACGAGCGGGTCGACAAACAGTACTTCTAGGCAACTCTAAATTAATACCGCGATCCATCAAATAGTAAATTTTACAATTATTCTGATCTGAAAACCGCCAAGAAAGCCCCATGCAGGTTAAAGCCAGAGCAAGAAGACTCCAGTTTTCCTGGCCAAACATGAGAAATAGAACACTGAAACTCAGAAATAGTGTGGAGCCAAGCACTCCTATTAATTTTATTGATCTGTCACTCAATTTATAACCTCGATGAGTCACATAGTTTACCACTCGAAGCGAAAGATACCACTCTCACTTGTCACTCTACCCAATAATGCTCTCAATCCACTGAAAATTTATCAAAAAAATCGCTTTCACTTTCTGATTTAGTCAACTAAGATGTGTTCCTGTCTAATGATCAATAAGAAATTTGAACACCTATGAACAGGATATTGGAACATCTTCTAATTCATTCCTTTTCCAAGCTTTTGGCCTTACTATTTACTGGGCTTTTGGGATTGACGCTCCTATTGACTTATCTTGGTTTTTTCGAATCAATGGAAGATAGATTTATTGATCTAAGATTTCAGACAAGGCCAATCCTAAATAATCGTCTACCGGTCATCTTCAAGCACCCTAATCAGGAACTAAACCAAAACGCTGTGGTGATGGTTGAGATCACCGATGAATGTCTAGCAACCTATGGTAAATGGCCTTGGACGCGCGAGCATTTTGCGCAACTAGTCAGAGTACTCAAAAGATCGCAAGCTAAGGTAATTGCTTTCGATATAAGTTTTTTCGATTTAGACAATAACGCCTCTGAACATGATGATTCCTTTGCCATAGCAATAAAAGAACACGGACGCGTCGTACTTGCTAGTGAATTAAATAAAAAAATGGTTTTCAAGGCAAAAAATAATGTGATCGAACTACCAGGAATTAATTCTAGTCAAACTGGAGAAATTGCTCTATCTGAGATTCTTCCGCATCCGAAATTTGCAAAATCTGCGCAAGGAAAAGGCTTTGTTAATATTCATTTGGTAGACGGCGTTGTGAGAACCGTACCATTATTCAAACGAATTGATTCCAGTCTTCATCTATCCTTAGCAGCTCAGAGTCTCAAAAGTCATTTGGGGGAAGATGTCTACAGGCTGGAGCCCGATGAGAGTTTTTTTCTCGCTGACTACAAAGTTCCGCTGTGGGATAGCCATAATCGTGTAGGACTCGCTGATCGATTACTTACTAAGGGACACAGCTTTGACAATAACATGTTTGATCAATCCGTGTATCTCAATTATCTGGGACCTACCTATTCTCGCTATCATAGCTCCGTTAAAATTTCCGATGTAATTAGCAAAAAAGAGTTTGATTCTCGAGTATTCAAGGATCGCGTAGTAATTGTAGGATTCAATGCTCGCAGTCTTGATAAAAAATTGACGCCATACGGAGTTATGCCCGGCTTGGAAGTTCAAGCTACTGCCATACAAAATCTTTTAAACAAAAGCTTTCTAAGTCGAAATTCGAATGGTTTCCTGTTTTTTTTCCTTCTCATTAGCTCAGTCCTACTGTTGGTTATTAATCTGCGCTTAGAGCTAAGAATTGCAGTGATGTTCAACATTGCACTAAGTCTTTTAATTCTACTGTTCTCGTTATGGTCGTTTACCCGTCATTGGTTTATATTGGATACTATCCCAATAATCGTTCAACAGTGGGGCATGCTAGTTTTAGTTAAACTCGCTTTACTAAGCAGAAACTTACAACTAAGAATGTTCCACCTGCAACAACTTAATCTTCACTCTCGGGAGTTATTTACAATATTAGAACCTGATCGCTTGGCCAATTCAATCTTCGAAACCATGCGACGTTATACAAATTGTCATGACGGCGTACTAGTAACGATCGATCAAGTCAGCGATCAAATTGAATATACGAACTTTGGTCACCTTCCCGACGAATTTATGGTGGGTATCTCAAGGCAAGACTTCCGCCGCCAAGTATTCGAACTATTTAAGCAGAAGGGACAATTAATTAGACTTTATGATGCAGAGCCTATGTTAGGTGAAAATCTTCCACCAAGTGATATCGATGCTTTAATTTTACCCCTGGAGCACAAAGATAAGCTATATGGATTATTGATTTTACGAAAGGACTCCTTTGCAGATGAATTGAAACAGTTGGAGCCATCTTTCTTCACCACACTTTGTCAAATAGTCGTGGCTGCGTTAGAAAATGCTCGGCTTTATAGGCTTGCCACCATAGATGGTCTCACCGGACTTTTTGTTCGGCAATTTTTTGATGTACAAATTAACAAGGAATTCATGAGAGCTACCCGATACGACGAAAAGGTGGGGTATCTCATGTCAGATATAGATCACTTCAAAAGTTTTAATGATACTTACGGTCATGATATGGGAGACATGGTTTTAAGACTCGTATCTGATGAAATTAAAAAGAGTATCAGAAATTCCGATATCGCCGCTAGATATGGTGGTGAAGAACTTTGTGTGATACTTCCAAATACAGACCGTGAAGGTTCTATGAATATCGCTGAACGAATCCGTAAAAATATTGAAAATTTAAGAATCCCTTACGAGGGTGAAAGTATAACAATAACCTGTTCGATTGGAGTCAGTTCAATCCCAGACAATCAGCCAGTGGATGTAAAAGAGTTCCTCAAGCAGGCAGATCAGGCCCTCTACGAGGCGAAAAATAGTGGTCGTAATCAAGTGAAATTTTACAAAAGAAAGAAAGTAGGCGAATCATGAGTGTAATCGTTGAAATTGTTGGACGCGAAATTCTAGATTCTAGAGGAAATCCGACTGTTGAAGTGGATGTTGTTCTGGACAATGATATAGTCGGCAGAGCCGCTGTTCCATCGGGAGCGAGTACTGGCGAGTATGAAGCTTGCGAGTTACGAGATGCAGACAAAAATCGATATCTTGGAAAGGGTGTTTTGCGAGCAGTGGAAAATATAAACACCGAAATTGCCGAGGAATTGATCGGTTTTGATTGCCGCGATCAAATGGCTATTGATCATCTGATGATCGGTCTAGATGGCACAGAGAACAAAACTCGATTAGGTGCCAATGCAATGCTAGCAGTGAGCATGGCCGTAGCTAAAGCCGCTGCTGACACCAGTGGATTACCTCTCTATCGCTATCTTGGAGGAACTTACAGCTGCCACATGCCTATTCCAATGATGAATATAATCAATGGGGGAGCTCACGCTGATAACAACGTAGACTTACAGGAATTTATGATTGTTCCTTTCGGTAAAATAGAAAATTCGGTACATACCTTAAGTTTCAGAGAGGGTCTGAGGATGGGAGTGGAAATTTTTCATAATCTCAAGAGCGTCTTAAAGTCAAAAGGACTTAATACGGCTGTGGGCGATGAGGGTGGATTCGCACCCAACCTACGCTCGAATCGAGAAGCACTCGACGTTATTTTAGAAGCCGTGGAAAAAACTGGATATAAACCTGGAGAAGAAGTAAAAATAGCCCTGGACTCTGCAAGCTCAGAATTTTACAACAAAGAGACAGGTAAATACGAACTCAAAGGCGAGGATAAAGTCTTAACGTCTCAGGAACTGGTAGATTTTTACGCTGACTGGTGCAAAGATTATCCAATCTTTTCTATCGAGGATGGACTCGATGAAAACGATTGGGATGGATGGAAGTTATTAACTGATAAGATTGGTGACAAGGTACAACTTGTTGGTGATGACCTATTTGTAACCAACCCTCGAAGGCTAGCCCGCGGTATTCAAGGTGGAATTGCCAATTCTATTCTTATAAAAGTAAATCAAATCGGTACGATTACTGAAACTTTACAGACAATAGAACTTGCCAAAAAGATGAATTATAATTGTGTAATTTCTCATCGCAGTGGAGAAACCGAAGATACATTCATAGCAGACTTAGCAGTTGCAATTAATGCGGGCCAGATAAAAACAGGCTCTTTATGTAGAACTGATCGCATCTGTAAATATAATCAACTCCTTCGGATAGAAGAGGAGTTGGATGAGTTATCAACTTACGGTAATTTCTTAATCAACGAGCAATTTGGCCTGTAGGGGGTAAAGCGATGGCATATCTGTTTGGAGGACACGGTTCATTAAAAGCTCAGAAAAAGTTTTTACGCAACAGGTTCAAAAGCATTCGTGATCGTCTCCCCAAACGAACTCGAATTAACCTCTCCCGTAGGGTGTGCCTGCGCTTAGCTGAATATATTGAACAGTTTGGCGAGTATGACCGGACGCTTAAAATACTTGCCTATCACGCAATAGGTAGTGAACTCGATCTTCAGCGCCTGATTGCATTCAAGTTTAAGAAAAATATTCAGTGGTCGCTACCTTACTGTCCCGATAAAAATACCATTTCAATTCGTCAGTACGACCCGAATAAGACCCTTCAAAAAGATGCGTTAGGAATCCCGGCTCCTGATAGCGAATCGTTACTAGCTGAAGAAAAGCATATAGACATCGCTCTTGTCCCAGGATTATGTTTTGATCGGCAAGGCTATCGTCTGGGATACGGAGCTGGCTTTTACGACAGACTTCTACCCAGACTAACTGGAGCAACACTGATTGGAACATCATTTGAAGAGCAGATTTTTAGAGGAATAATGCCTGTGGAAGCAAATGATGTACAGTTACACGGCTTAGTTTGCGAAAAAGGGTGGATTCGGATTCCGGGAAACACCTAATCGAACGAAGCCTTTCAATCTTGAATTTCAAGTTGCAAAGGCCATGATTGTACTAAGTCCTCCTCTAAGGAACTTACCTCTAGCTGTGAGAATGGGTCGTAATTAGACCAGTAACTTAATCGTTCTGATAATCCCGTAAATCTCTGTTTGCCCTCCAAATTAGTAATCGCCATGTGAAACGCCGACGGATCTCCCAAACAAACAACAAGACGTTTCCCACGGGTAATTGCTGTGTAAAGGAGATTCCTCTTTAACATATTAAAATGCGCCCTTGTTAAAACAACAATAACACAGGGGAATTCAGACCCCTGGACTTTATGGATTGAAGTACAGTAGCTCAAGGTTAAATCAACAAGTTCCTTCTTTTTGTAAACAACTCGACGGCCTTCCTCAAATCGGATTTCAAGTTCGCCACTATTGTAGTCGATACGGTCAACTATACCTTGATCACCATTAAAAACTTCTTTTTCGTAATTGTTAGAAAGCTGCATCACCTTATCGCCAACCCTAAAATTACGACCGTAAGCAGTAAAATTATCCTGATCAGGATTCAGCCAGTCCTGTAGCAATTCATTGAATCGATCAATTCCCGAATCACTTCGATACATGGGTGCCAGTATTTGAACATCTAAAATGGGATTTAGATCGAACCTTTTGGGAATTCTCTCTAACAATAGGCGCTTCAGAGTAGACTGTAGATTTTCATTCTTCTTGCTAGGAATAAAAAAGAAGTCTTTACCTACATTTGAGGGAAACCAATTACCTTCATTCACTGCATGAGCACTAGTTACGATATCCGAGCTTTCCTCTTGACGAAAGATCTGTTTTAATCTCGTCACCGGTATTTGATCACTAAGAATCAAATCTGATAATACACACCCAGGACCTACTGAGGGCAATTGATCCACGTCTCCTACCATTACTAAAACCGCTTCCAAAGGTAAAGCGCTCAAGAAAGCATTGAACAGAGATATATCTATCATTGAACATTCATCAAGAATAAAAACATCGCCTCGAACAGGCTCATTTTCGTCATGTTCAAATCCACCGCTACGATATTTTAATAACTTATGAATCGTAGAAGCAGTATGTCTAGTCGCCTCTTCCATTCTTCGGGCGGCTTTGCCCGTTGGTGAACATAGAATAACAATTCGACCCTGCTCTTCGTAAAGATTTACTAAAGTACTCAAAACCGTGGTTTTACCTACACCTGGACCACCGGTTATGATACTGACTTTTGAAGCCATGGCGGCATCTATAGCCATCAATTGTTCGTCACTCAAAGCGAAATCAGGTACTAGACTCTGGAACTGCTTATCACTCAACTGTTTAAAGATGTTTGATTCAGTTTTGATTAACGTTGCTAACCTTACCGCTACGCGATCTTCCTGGTCCATAATCCATGGAAGATAAACGGCATTGTCTCTCAACCCAAGATCCTGCTCTTGCTGTGCTAGACTCAATTGGGTTTCGACAATTTCTACATCAACTTGAAGTAAATCTACAGCACGAACTATTAGCTCTTCTTTGGGAAGGTAGCAATGTCCTTCAGAATGACTTTCGGACAAAATATGACGTAGACCAGCTCTACATCTTGTGACTGAATTAAAAGGAATTTCCATCTGTCTAGCCATTCTATCAGCAGTCATAAAACCAACACCGCTAATCTCTCTAGATAGTCTGTAGGGATCCTTCTGAATCTCCTCCATAGATTTGTATCCGTAACGATCAAAAACCTTTACTGCAACGGATTCGGTTAAACCATAACTCCGCAAAAAAATCATAACATCACGAATGATCTTCTGCTCACGCCAAGCCTCAATAATACTACCGATTCTCTTGACGCCCAGACCATCAACCTCACCTAATCTTTCTGGCTGGTTTTCGATGACATCCAATGTCTCTAAGCCAAAATGATTAACTAATTTTTCCGCGTATACAGTCCCAATACCAGGTATCAAACCAGATCCCAAATACTTCCTAATACCAACTAGGGAATCGGGCCTAATCATTTGGAAATACTTTATTTGAAACTGTCGCCCGAAGCGCGCATCAGAAATCCAAAAACCACTTAAACGCATTAGTTCGCCTTTCTGAGCTCTAACTAAAGTACCTTTAACGGTTATTGACGCACCTAATTTAGGCTTAAAAGTAGCTATACAAAAATGAGATTCGTCATCGTAATACACGACACTCCGAACCTCACCTTCGATAT
>CAZRWM010000052.1:0-15360 GCA_964603885.1 uncultured bacterium | reverse complement strand
TTGGGGAAGCTAAAACGATCGTAGAGACTAACTCAGATAATCGAGTGGATTTCTCCGATATGATGACCAAGAGTAAGAAAGGCGTTAAGAGTCCGGCCAAATTGGCAAAAATTCTTGCTAAGAATGCAGGAGATGCCAGCACTGCGCAAAAGATTCTAGCAGAAGCAGCAAGTGCTGTAACAACGGAAGAACTCAATGAAGTTCTGCAAGATGATACGCTTGCCAAAGAGTTCTCTTTGGGTAGTAAGATTTTTGCCGATGCAGGCCCTCTCAAGAAAATTCGATACAATACGGCGACTACGCCAGTAAAATTGGATGCACGAAACAGTTTTGACCCCTCAGGCGGTGAACTGCTGTACCGTTGGTATCAAGTGGATGATAACGGTAATGCAAGTGCACTAAATACCACTGCTTCTGCCGACTATGCCTTGATAGAGACAACGGTTGCAACAGATGATGTAGGTCGTTTAGAGAATAATTATCGCGTTGTGGTTACTAATGCATCCGGTAAAACAGATCAGGCTGATACTGTTGTAATTCTCGTGGATGAAGTGCGACCTGTAATTCTAGCTCCACGCTATCTCGTTGCCAGAGTTAATACCCCAATAATTATAGACGCCTCTGAATCATTTGATCCAGATGGCAACCGTGAATTAAGGTTTGAATGGTCGTTTCCAGGTTCAACTAATCCTTCTCAAACCGGGCCTTTCGTATCAGTGGGTTACACTGATCCCGGAAAATACACGGGAACTTTGACCCTACACACTTTGAATGCTGCGGGAGTGCAAGTAGCTTCTGCTACGCAGCCAATTGGTATTAAGGTTAATGGTGCACAACCTCCGATTGCTGATGCTGGTTATGATTTAGTACTCTCAGTAGCTGAGGCTCAGGATTTATTTAATGACTTGGGTGGTTTACCAATGGATAACTACTCAATATCATTAGAAACTGGCGATGACAGTGGGCTAGAATATCAATGGGAACCAGCTTCCTATTTCTCAAGAGCTCCCGGTGAAAATGCTACAAGCAGTAATCCATTATTTACGGTGACAAAGCCAGGAACCTATAACGTCACTCTTACCGTTACAGATACTAACAATAACAACAACCAGTCTGCCTCTGCTGACGTAACCGTTATCATTAGAAGAGGTAAGCCGCCTTTCGCCGATGCTGGTGGAGTACAAGTTGTTAGACTGGGTGCCAACACGGAGACTATTCGTTTAGATGGTAGTTTCAGTTTCTCTTTTGTAACTCCTCAACCGGCATATCAATGGAGTGGGCCGACTTCATTCTCAGGAAGTACAGCAACTTCAGCGGTTGCGGAAATAACGCTTGATCCTAATAATTTTACCAGCAAGCAGCGCTTAACCTACACTCTTGAGGTTACCGATGCGAATGGCACTTCGGAAGATACGGCGACAGTAGTAGTAATTCCTTCATTAGCTACACCCATCCCAGTGGTTGAGGCGTTTCCAAGACTCCCATTTTATCGTGGTGGAGATATTATTGAATTAGATGGAGGTTTTTCATTCCATCCTGACGATCTGGCTCTAACCTACAATTGGAAAATTTTGGGTAATGCTACAACAGTAGAAGGTGATGAGAATTCATCATATATTGCATTGCAATTACCTAACGTAGCAGCAGATACAAAAATTAAAGTTCAACTAGTAGTGACAGACACAAGAAATAAATCTGCTACTCAAGAGCTTGTGTTCAATGTCCGTGCCGATAAGCGGCCGCCCAAAGCAATTGTAAACCCACAATTTGTTGTGTTACAGGCATCCAGCACGCCTCGACCGATTGCTATTGATGGTTTAGATTCATTTTCTAAGTCTGATAATGAGCTGTCTTTCAGCTGGAGAATAGATACGCAGAAGGTTTCCCTTGTTAATTCAGATATAAGCTCATCAGTTATTTATGTACAGGCTGAAACCGACGTTGCTGACGGACAAACTGAGTTAGTTCTAACTGTTACTGATGAGGGTAATGGATTAACAGATTCAACATCGGTATTTGCGAAATTGAGAAAACGAAAAGATCAAAATAAGCCGATCTTTCTGGAAGGTGAAATTGAGCAGGAATTTGATTTTGCAACTAGAAGATTTAAGCCTGCTCTTGCTCCTGGTAATTTCTTCCCAAGTGGCAAAACCTATGCTTATGACGCCCCAGAAGTATACGTCTATGAAAAAGGTGATGTAGTTGCACTGAATGGATTTGGATATGATCCAAATTCAACGCCAGGTTCATTTGACGTCAGTGCCAGTATTTATGTTTGGGATCCCGTGAATGAGGCATATGGTCCAGCGGTTGATGAGGACTTTGGCACAGCTCAAGCGGACGGATTTGGCTTCGTGGACTTTTCCTTTGCTAGTACTGCACTTACTACTCAATCCACCTGGTATGCTTTGGAGGTAAGAGCGGGTTCTGGTGATAAATTGAAGGTTGTAACGATGCCTTTCAAGGTTCGTCCTGACCAAGAAAGTGATGATTTCAAGCAACCTGAAGCGGTGGCATTCATTCGGACAATCGACTCACCGTCGGTGGGTATTACGGATGTTGGTACGAGAACATTCACTGGTTCTTTTCCTGACGATGGCGTATTCGTAGTTGTCAGTGGCGAAAATTCTCTTAATCCAAACGGTGGGGGTCTAAAGTACGAATGGGATGCTTCATTTGTGCAAACAGCAGCTGAAAAGAAAAGTAATCCAGCTCCTCAATTATTCCTCATGGGTAAAGACCGTCCAGAATTGGGCTTTTTCTATGAGTTAACCGAGAAAGCGCTGAAGCTGAAAGTTACATTAAAGGTTTACGATGAATTCTCAAATACACCTTCCCGTGTCCTTACAGACTCTGTTGTGGAGCTTACTCTTAATAAAGAAGGGGCGCGTATACCACCTGTTGCAGAACCAGGGCACTATCCACCAATTGTGGTACCAAACGGACAAACAGCCACTTTAGAGTTGGCGGGTTATAACTCTTACTCTCCCGTAGGAAATCGTTTAGGTTTCGAGTGGACTTATCTAGGTTTTCAAGATGCCGAAGTATTTGCAGGTTCAAATAATACGTCGGTAGTCGTTACAGCGACTCTGGAGCCAGGTAAGCACCCCTTTAATCTAACAGTGACTGATCTAACGAATACCGATTTGTCAGATAGTCGCTTCTTTACAGTCGAAGTGGAAGAGAAGCGTGAAGAAGTTGGGGGTATTGATTATGGTATCGAAGCATTTGTAGATGCTTTCCCAATTGATGCTGAAGTGGGTCAAAATGTTGAAATTCACTCTCAGGCTTATGTCTTTCCAACTCGACCTGATGTGGATTTTAACTCAATAGACTATGAAAATATCAAGGAACGTTTAAGCATTGAAAAGAAAAATGGTGGCGTACATACTCCTCTAACGACTTCTGAGGCAGGCACTGGTGCGAATGTTGTATTTAATGAGGAAGGTAAATATATTGTTACTTACGAGGCTTGGTATAACGCTGACGATGGTGATAATACCCACACGGCAGCTGATAACTCGGATCTCTTCAGACGCAAGTTCGCTATCAAAGTACGAGATCGACTCGAACCAATTTTTGCACATGTGATTCTAGAGAAGCCGAAGTTCCGATCTAGTGGTCCAGCCACTATTCCTGTAACTCTACAGGTGGATTTGAATGGCAATAATCCAGCGAATTGGACCTTTGGGTATCGATATGAATTGTTTAACGCGGAAAGACCTGATCAGCCCGTAACTTACGAGTTGGATGGGTTGAGTGTAAGTGGTGCTCAAACTATTGCCGGTACAGATGCTAGCCAGATAGAACTTGACCTGGCTGAATTACCATTCGGCGAGTACTTTTTAGAGTTAGAAGTGAAAGCATCTAAAGGCGATGCAAAATTGCGCGCCAAGACGGATAACTTCTTTAGAGTTGTGAATTCTGATGTTCAGGTTGTGATCAACTTGATTGATCCTGATGAAGAGTTGAATTTATCTAATCTTTCTTTGCAGGCATTCGCTGTTGCAGATGCTTCTACTAGTTTAGATGGATCAATGATTCTATCCATTCCAGCTAGTACTATGACTGCGGTCACTGGCGAGGAAGCGGTTCAGCATATATTTTCATTACCTAATCCCTATGATTTTAGTAATGCAATTACAGGAGTACTCAATGAAACAACAAACGTGCGTGGTCTTTTGGTCAGACTTTTCGATCACAATCCAAGAAACGCCGATCAAACTGTACGTTTGCAGGAATATTTGGAAGATGTGCCATCTGATGGCGAATGGTATATCGATCTGATCAAGAGAGATGAAAACGTCCAAATCGACGGTACATTTATGTCAGTTGGCGACTTGTTTAGCTTCCGCAACGATGAAGTCTTTGTTGAGTTTGAAGATCAGGATGGCAATGATAGAGATGATATAGATATTTTGGCCGAAGAAGTAATGGTTATCGACAGGGGTGGCACTGACTTCCAGACCAAGGCTGTTTTTGTCACAGGTGACGATCGCCGAGTGGTGCCAGTGGCTCCATTTGGTCAAGACTCTAGTGGTGATGACTTGGACCCAGAAGCTTTCTTCGATAGAGCTTTAAGCTCCGGCGGTAATATAACCTTTGATAATGAGATTCTTGAGAATTCATTGAACGGCACAATTTTCCCTGAAGAGGGTCAATTGTATTTATTCGAATTTTTCAGAGAAGATGGCACCAACAATTATGCACTAATGTTGATTACCTACACCGATGAATATGGTTTTGCATTCCGCTATGCGAAGGCAACTAAGACCATACCTAATATCTCATTCGGTGGAGGGGTTGTTAAAGATCAGATTCGACTATCAATGGATTTCGAAACAGGTGAGTTCTTCGCAGAAGGTGGAGTTCCTGGTACGGAATTCAAGGTGTTGTCCAGTTCCAACAAAGGTTATATTGTTACGGGCAATCAATCACATACGCAACTGACTACTGGTTGCAATGGATCTGATATCGTAACTAGTCCCTACGAAATTACAGAAACTTGTTTAGGGAACTTTGATACACAGGGCCGATTGAGTGGGTATGTAGAATTCATCGATGATCTTGATTTTAGACCTTCAGAGGGTGATATGATCGAGATTATTGGTTATAACTACAATGATCCATCTGGTGCTGATCGAAGTATTGATCTACCAAACCCACTGAGATACTTCTTCCGTGAAGATAAATTTGGTGGTTTCGGTTTGGCTTACACCACAGTGGTTACAGGTGGAGAATTTCACATCACTTATTTTGGTGAGCCTGACCCGGTTGCAGTTCAAGATGCTGCAAATTACATGATTAAAACATCAAATGCGTTCGATGGTAATTTATTCAAGATGATGACTGCAGGCGGGCATGGTCCCGTAAACATCTCAATGGTTACATTGCATCCAACGACTGCTATTCCTGAGCTTAGTGGTTATCTGAGATTTGTTTTAGACTCAGATTACTTAAGTGCTAGTTCTTACCTTGCGGTGTCTGCAAGCTCATTAGTGACTGGTATGAATGGCGAAGAGGTAGATCGTCCTCGTCACATTGTAACTGAGCATGCTCCCTACGGATCGCTAGTTAATGCACCTGATGTGCGAACTAAGTGGTTGGAAGTAAAAGAAGATGATTATGGTTGGAAATCTCAGGCGTATTTGAAGAAAGCTACTGAAGAAGCTTCAATTAGATATGAAGAGTTTAGCCCACATGGTGACTTCGAAAACTTCCGTGAATTTCTTGCTTGGAATTATGCGAACGGCAACGGTTTACAGTTTAAGGGAATTGGAGCTTACGACTCTTACTATGGAGAACGAAATTTCTGGGAGAAGCCTGAGAAAGCGGCTGGATATAACTCTTTTACCAACACAGCTCCAGAAACAGATGTTTACTTAGCATTGAATAGCACTAAAGTCGGCGAGACTCTCACTGGCGAGTACCGTATGGGTAATACTTTTGATGCTGGAATGTTTACAGATTTCGGTGACAATCGTCCTAAGGTTACTTATCGATCAACTGTGCTAAGAGTAATGCCAGGTTTAAGTCGCGATAATATGAACTTTAGTACTTCCGTAGAAATTAGAGTTGTACAGGAAGTACGCTGGCCTGAGCATGGTCCTAATGGTCCAACGGGCCAGTTTGATAATAAAAACTTTGAACAAAGAATTTTCAGATTCTGGTTTACTGATGAATTGGGAATTGTCAGAAATGATGAAGAGCGACGCTATATAAGTCAAGACCAGGGTAGTGGTATAGATCACGGTTACCGTGCGAAGACCAAGGTTGTTGGTTATAAGAAACCTGGGGACCCCCCAGTGATTTCTGAGGGTGATTTCAATCTGTTACTTGATGAAGGAGAACAATTTACAGGTTTCGATAGCGTGGATGTTCATGTGGAACTTGGTATCGGTGAGGATGGCGCAAACTACAAGTTGGTTGTGTTGAAACCCTCCACAGGTATTGAAGGACATGTTGAAGACGCTGCTATCAGTTCGGCTCTAGATACTACAGAAAACTATAATAACCGACTGCCAGATCGATATGCTTCCGTACACTTTACGGCGCAGCCTACCGATGCGGGGCATTTTATATTCAAGGTATTCAAGTACCGAGATGGCGACTCCGTGGCCAGTGATGTACCAGAGAGCGCGGCTGTTGTAGCTGAAGTACCATTTTTTATAGATGGAACTCTGCAGCATACTCATCTATTCATTGAATTGCGTGAAGAAGGCGAGAATCCAGCGATCATGTTGTTTGAGGGATCAGGCTTCAGTTTCTTAGCTGGTGAATTCACACCTTTTGAAGAGCCAAAGCGTGATTTTGCATATGTTAGACAAGATTTCGGTAACGCTGTTGAAATGCGACTGAACCGATTCTTACCAGAAGGTCAAATAGATTCGAATCGCAGAATCAAAGAGGTCTTTCTCGAAGGCAATGACATGCGCGATAAATTCGAGAAGATTATTAGCGGACAATCCAGCGTGAATACGCAGGGACTAACATCTGCCCAGCGGAATATTATATTGCAGCCTGGTAAGACTTATCTATACACCGGTCCTGGTGTGGATAGTGTTAAGGGTGTAGGTCAGGATCGTGTAATTGTACTTCTGGGTGTGGTTAGTAAAGATGACGACAGTATGAGCTTTGTCTACTTGATGAAAGCAGCCAGTGAGATACAGTCATTTGAGAGCTTTAAAAACATTCCTGTTAACAATCGATTTGATTTGGAAGTTCAGGAAAACTTTTATGAGGAGTCTGTACGTATTCAAAACTTCGTTGACCTGATGCCAACGATGAATACCCATCCGATTGATTTCAATCTAGTCGGTGGACCAATGGAAATTATGAGTGCGGTCGAAAGTGGTAATGCGACCCCAGATATTCAATTGACAATGACAAATGGTGCATACGCATTGAGTGTGCTGACAAGCTCAGATCTCGGAATTGCGTCAAGCGGTATCGTCAGATTGGATAGAAGAGTGGATCTATATGGTCTGGGAAGCGCTTTACCTATCAAGGTGCTTACAAACTCAGCGCCTGTCACTGCTACTACTACTTATGATAGGCCTTATAGCTTCTTAATAACTGACGAGCATGATAATCACATTCTACTGAATGTTGATTCGTTCGTAAGCTATGGAGATATACCAGGAATGATTCAGATAGGGACTCAATATTTCGTAGAATACATTTACTTAATGGATGGTACGAATGCCCAGAGTCGATATCATGCTCATCCTGATGGTATGGTTGAATTGGATCATCGTCCAATGCAGACCCATGACGTTCCACTTGATTTTAATTTGACTGGAAAAGAGTTTGTTGAAGTCACAGATGCTACGCAGGCATTAATAGATATCGAGGGTGATAGAAACTACGGTAACTACTTTATCTACCCCGCTGATTATAATCAGCAGGATATTTTGAGAGGTTCTCGAGTATTTGCAGAGATAGATTTTGATGTGTCCGAGGGTACGGCTATCAAGTTAGACAGATTTGATGGAGAGGGCCATGTAGAAATCAGTGAAGATGAAGCTCGCGAAGGCGTTGAACTTGGAGAGCTTGACTTTGGAGGTTATCTGCACGGAAATGTTCAATTCGATTTTAGTGATGATCCTGAGAGACATCGAGGGGATAGAGTCACTATTACAAAGCTGATTTGGCAGCTACCTGGTGCCACTACTATGTTGGAAACCACTGCAAATACAATATTTGAATTTAACCCTGATAATACTGGCGATGTGTTCCCACAACCTACTGGTGGAGAAGGCTTTCAAGCATTTGGAGCCAAAACTGGTGAGGAGAATGGGGAGCCCTATGTAGATATTATGTTCACCAAAGAGCTGGATACAGATGCTCGGGAATATGATTATCTGGTCCGTTTGGAAATGAGAAATGAAGATCATCATAATGATCCGGCTAACGGAAATTATGATGAAACTCATCCAAATGGTGCTGACCCAACTCATGCTGCGGGAACTCATCCCAATGGTGAGCCTACAGGCACAGACATGCATCACAACGGATTCATGGATCCGGTTATGAGGCCTACTGACCTCGTTGTAAGGGCAGATAATCCCAAGGTATTGAGAGCTTATTTTCCATTCAGTGCTGGCCAGCAGATTCTGGCGACAGATTCCGTTATGGAATTAATGATTGAAGCGGATTTTAATAGCTCAGTACCGAAGGGTATTTCCTCTACTGAAGGCGAAATACTAAATTACGGGCATGTTCGACTTGGTAATAAGAAGATATTCATGGGTGCTGATTTTATGCCATTTGATGAGCAAAACCAGTATGTCTATGAGCAATTTGGTGATATGACTTCCTCGACTGGAAATCATTCAAGAGTGACCGCAACAATTCGGGGTGTAGCTAGCTCATTCGCTCTGACTGATGTTCGTAATGGAAACTTTGTGAAATACTTCGAATGGACACCGGATGGATTTGCATTCTGCGGTAGTGACCCACTAACTAAAGGTGAATGTAAGACCCTGTGGACCACCGGTTCTACAATGGGTTCAGCTGTTCCTCTGCCCGGTGGTGGATTTGCTGTAATTCGTGAGGTAATTCCAAACTTCTATTCAGGAGGCTTGGAATACCAGAATGTTGTGATTGTCGAAGCGTTTGTACCTAGAGGTAATGAGATCGTCAAACATCACCTAGCCTTTAGTAATGGAGTAGGTTTGATTCAGCACTTCACAGACTTCATTGATCGAAGTACTTTTGAGTACAAAGGTTTCAAAGGTTTGGAGCTTATCGGATACAAAGTGGGACAGCAGCAACGAGGCCACCTAGAGGATATTGCTGGGGTAAGCTTTGAAGGATTGAATCTGGAATTCAAGTTTCATGTACCGCCAACATTTGTGGGACCATTTAATCTCAACCTGTACCAACGAACTCAGACCGGGGAGAAGCAATTATGCTATTCCGATGCTTCAGATAATGTGACGACTGCAAGTTTTGAGAACGTATCAGGTGATAATATCAACACGATATTTATACCCGTTGGCTCAGCGAGTTCACCCTGCGGAATCATCCCTGAGAATGGGCGATACAACATCATTGCGATGATCAACGATGACTCTGGTCAAAGTGGTTCATCAAGCATTGATCTATTTGCTCATATGACGGACTTCTATTGGTTTATTGATTTCGGTGATGAACAGGGTCCCGGAGGATCAGGCGGCCCACGGGTATATGATGGCGAGAGATTCAGTTTTCTAAGACATCAGCACGACTTTAATAACGAGGGATGGTGGGATGTTGAATTCAGCTTTCCTGAGACTGGGGAACCAACCGTATCGGTAGAGAATACTTCTGGTAACCGACTGATTAGAAGAGTTTCAGAGGAGGGTAAATTCAGCGAAGCGAAAGGGCTTCCTGGTCATACCATCACAACCAATGGTTTAGCTGCTCAGGCTACAGAGAATACCATGGTTAATCAGAATCTTGAGATTGAAGAGGGCGGTTTATACCTAATCAAAATTCCTCAGGCTGATCGACGAAATGCTATCAGTAAACAGAGTGTATCGGGAGATGCTTACGTATTAATGTTTATTAAGCAAATTGATTACGGTGAGCAAAGTGCGGAATTCTCGTACTTGACGCGAATTGATGGCGGACAAGGTGACATCAGCAATGGTGTTATCAATTTTAATAATCAGCCTGATAATGGTCGGGATCCAGATTTTAGTGATAATAATGGTTCAACTGGCGGTGCACCCGGAGGCAACTTTGGTCAGGCGGCTCCAAGTCGACAAGGTTACTTACAATTACAAACCGGTGACTGTGCTGACTTAGAGGTTGATACATTTGATTTCGCAACTTTTGAAAGAAATGAAAATCTTCCAATTGATAGTTGTAATCAAGGGAATGGTTCAACTGATATTCGGATTGATCATTTTGAATTAATACCAGATACGGAGGCAAACGCTCGAGCCCAGACTGGAGAATATTTTGGTAAATTGCGACTGCATGCCATGGTTCCTGGTGGGTATGAAAGACTCCCATTTAGGTATTGGGAAGTACAGGAACTACCTCATGCACTCCATGAATCAGCCTTGCCTAAGGCTGACTCTAGTACTGGTATCGCAGCTGAAATTCCATTCAGAGTGGAATTTCACCAAGGCTATTGTCATGGTGGTGCTTGGTTTGAAGGTAACTACCTTGGTAGTGAATCTACAAATCAAGATCACGCTAACAAGTTCATTTTCCAGTTACAAACCTGGATTGAATTTAGCAACTATTCGGCTGCTAGGTTAGAGGACTGTACTGGCCCAAGTGCAATGACTCCCAGACTCTCTTTGCAATATAAATATTTTGCACACGAGAGACCCCTTGTAGACCTCGAATCAATCGACATTCCTGGAGACTTCAATGGAACTGGAACTCCTCATCCAGCCGGTAATCTTGACAAAGATGAGGTACTGAATTATGGAGTAGACCAGAATTTTGGCTCCGATGACAAATTGGGGCAATGGGCTGAGGCTCTCAGATTCGTTGAATCCGCTGGAGCTCAGTTGCTATCTACGTACCAAGAGAACTATTGTGGAAATAATTACGATTCTGCAACGGGTGGAAACTATTCGGAGGATGGATCCTATGATTCCACTGGTACACATCATTATGAAACCTCTCCCAATGGTTATGATGATTCATACTATCCTGGTGGAGATATGGGCTCAGAGGACCATTGTAAAGGACCATCTAAATTTAGAGTTGGTACCAATGATACGACTTTTGAAAACTGGGGCGTAGCAGCTGAAATTGAAGTCAGTGGATATCATGAAGGACATCCACTGCGCTATCGTATGGAGGCGATGAGTCCTCGTAGTTATCGAGATATGCAGTTCACGACCAGTATGGGTGAATTCAAACTGGGGCAATTACAGCAGGATTATCAGTATGATGGTGCCTACGCATCACCAAGTGAAAACCACCATGTTGACGCGCCTGAGTTGTGGATAGATTTCGGACCTGAAATTCACGGCCGGGCTCCATTCAACAAGATGGAAGTTCATGAATTAACATTTACATTACCATTATCTCGAATTAGCGTTCAGGTTTCGGTTAGTGCGACTCTTGAGTTTGAGGATGACGATGATCACCGAATATTGGTGGATTTTGACCCTCAGACTCAGTCAACGGTATTTACGTCTCCAGAAACGAACGATGTAACGTGGTACAACCTAGGATCTCCAGAGGAAGAAGGACAACTTATTTTTGATGGTCAAGGGACAGTAACGGCGAACTATGTGGATGAAGGCCAGCCCGCCACAGAGATAGCCACCATTACAGTGGTTGGTGGACATCTTCATGCTGCAGTGACTTCGGAAGGTCCAATAGACGTTTACAAAGTAACGTCACCCATTGAGATACCTGATGTTCAATTTAGCGATGCGACTCTTTTAGTAATGATTGCTGACGATGAAAATCCAGGCAAATTTAGTCCCGAAGTATGGTTTAAGGATATAAGCGACAGGGAAGCCTTTAAGCAAGCTAATGGATTTGAGGCCTTAGGTACTATTTTTGATAGTGGTGGCTTTGGAGGAGATTTTCCAGGTGGAGACGACCATCCAGGCGGTGGGAGTGATCACAGTACTACTCCATGTACAGCAACCTCTTCAAGTCACATAGCGATATGTGTGAGTGTAGACACGGACGATAGAACTACTGACACCACTACTGACTATGGTTATGTGTTCAACAGCCAAGCCTTAGAGTTGGATCATGTGGCAAGTCCAGGTAAGAAACGCGATGGTGTTGTTTATCCAGAGGCTTTCCAATTGTATAGAGGTGCTACCTATGAATTTCATGTAGACGCACCCGGCGCACCTTTTACTCTCGTGAATTTTGTGTCTAGGGATGCTCTCGATTCTAGCAGTGGCGTTACTAATAACACTACAGACGACGGCATAATTACTTATTCAGTGCCCAATGATCCCGGATTGACTGGAATTGTATATCGTCATCAAGATCCAGGTAATACGGACGAATCTCTTCGCGGAGAAGAAGGGCATATTTTGATTGTTGATTATGATGGTAATGATGATGGTGGTTCATTTGGACCAGGCTCGGGTGTGACTACTCCGATTAGATTTCAGCTCAGCGGAAACGGCGCTGATTATACATTTACCGGCGGTGCCCTAGCTCCGAACGAAAGTGTGAACGATCCCGGTTCAGGTAATACTCCGCCTATAACTCTTTACAGGGGGGCGACCTACACATTTGAGGGAATCCCAGGTAATCATCCGTTAAGATTGGCATTTGATGAGAATGGTCAGAGAGGTGGTGATTTGATAGAGCAAGATGGTGTGACTGGTTATGGTACAAATACAGTAACTTTTCAGATTCCTCATATTACAACTTATGATGTAATTCATTATTACTGTGACTTTCACAGCTCGATGGCTGGTCACTTCATAATCGCTGATTATGATCAGGGTGGTTCTGATGGGCAGCCTGCGCCGATCGTTTTTGAGCTTACGAGTAATGGGTCCCAAGATTATATTTTCACCAATCAGGAGTTTCTTCCTGATGGTGTTTCTGACCCGGGTTCAAATCAGACAACGCCAATTGTTCTTTATCGTGGAGGGGTTTATGAGTTTAATAACAACACAGGTGGTCATCCGTTCGCTTTAGTTTTCAACCGGTTTGATTCAGATACCGAACTAACAGAAGATGATGGGGTGGTAAATAACGGAGCAAGAGGAGATGACTCTAACTCAACAGTTACTTTCACCGTTCCAATGAATGCTAATTACAACAGTTTGGACTATTACTGTATTTCTCATCAACAAACGATGTTTGGTTTTTTCGAGATTCAGGATCCTCCCACTGGACCGACAGGACCCTAAATTTCGTAAAAAGGATCTAAATGGATATATAAATGAAATGGTAACCGAAAATTTCGTAGGATTTTATTAATTAATAAGTCACTACCCGCTAGGCTAGATCTAGCGGGTTTTTTTATGATTTACCATCGTTACTTAGCTATAATCTTTATTTTGAATACATCATATGTTCATTCAGATAGTAAAGCTGAATGGGGCTTCATTCATAATCTCACTTTGCCTGAGGTAACTCTCAATGAAGAATCAATAAGCAAACGACTTAGATTAATCGCACTTAAACAAGCACAACAGATTCGTGAGGGCATTTATTGGTCTCATTTCGAAAAAAATAAGAGAGTATTTCTGTTTGAGCATATTGCGAGTAGGTTGTCACATTATGATTCAGCTAAAGTTCTTGGTCTATTTGCATACTCAAATAATCTATACGCCAGAAATGACAAATTTTACACTCACAATGACTGGCGGCTCATGCATCGTAGCGCGGTAGCTTTAGAAAACGCTATTCGTAAGATTCCTAACATTTATTTCTATGAGATTCTCAATGAAATGAATAGTGAGCAATATTTTGAAAGTGACAAAGATCCAGTAACAACGTATAAGCAATTACTAGGCGTATTAAGCAGAGTGCTGCGACGCAATGGTAAGAATGTAGTGACTGGTGGTCTTCTCCTAGAGGGTGATTTTGAAGCTTGGCTAAAAATGCTAACTTCAAAAGGTACATACGATTTATACGACGTTTTGGCGATACATCCTTATTGCTATCCTAATAAGCTTTCAGAGGCTAAATTCAATGGCAAGAGCTTTTCTGATGTCATGGGCCTTATTCGTAAATTATGGCGCCAGAATGGTCTTAAAAACAAGCCCGTTTGGATCACGGAGATTGGCTGGCCTCATCGAAATTCTGTTAACGATTTGGAGCGTAGTTGGGGATGGATTAATACGGCCGAGTATTGTGATCGAATTAATGACTTACAAGAGCAAACAGAGTTTAACAAAATCGATAGAGTATATTTATATGCATTCGAGGATGATGAATGGTATCAGGATGCCAAAAACACACTTCCATTTGGACTCATCGATAAGAAGGGGATCTCAAAAGGTCTTAATTGTATAAATTAGCTCACACCAGACACTAAAGTTAGCATTGGTATCACAGTAAATGTGAAGATCACAAAGATTACTAAAAGGGCGAATGATTGCAGTGTACTTACGATTGGTAGCACAATATAAATTTGATTAATACGATTCACTGCATAAGCAGCACCAGCACCCAAAACTAATATCAATATGGCGACAAGCCAGCCTACGAAACCACTGATTAAGGAAGATATAGCCATAATGAGTGATGTTAAAGTGGGTAAGTCGGTATTCATTGATTCAAAAATGGATTGGAACTTCTGACAGAAGGGGCCCAAAAACCAGAGGATAGCTAGATACTGAAAAGCAACTAAACCGATATTGACTATCAAAGAAATTTTAACTATTCGCTGGTTTTGATTCATAAGCCTCTCCTTCTACATGAATGACGCAAAAAAGATATCGGAAAATAGAAAAGTATGACTAAGATAAAGATCTTTCCTTGAGGGATTTAAGGTAAGAAAAAACCGACGATCTAATGATCGTCGGTTTGTATATCTAGCCAACAATGTTGGTTTTGATTTTCTAAATTAGGCTACTGACTTCGCAGTCTCAACAAGCTTTGCAAACTCTTCCTTGTTGTTGACTGCTAGTTCAGCAAGAATCTTGCGGTCTAGATCAATATTAGCCTCTTTCAACGCATGGATGAATCTTGAATATGACATTCCATGCTCGCGAACGGCAGCATTAATACGTGTGATCCAAAGAGCACGAAAATCGCGTTTCTTTCGCTTTCGACCGATGTATGCATGACGACCAGCGCGCATATTAGCTTCGTTTGCTCGTCGAAAGAGATTATTGCGAGTACCGCGAAAACCTTTAGCTCTTTTTATGACCTTCTTTTTTCTGGCTTTTGAAGTTATTCCACCTTTTACTC
>CAZRWM010000051.1:0-15422 GCA_964603885.1 uncultured bacterium | reverse complement strand
ATTAGACAATACCTTTTGTAGGTCTGGTCCCACTGATGAGAAATCGGGAACGCTATTTCGGATAATACTCTGAAATCCCTTCACTACTCCCTCCGTGGTCTTTAACAAAATATTACCAACGAAACCATCACAAACTATCACATCACATCGACCACTCAGGACATCAAATCCTTCCACATTACCTATGAAATTAGGCACATTTCTGCTTAACAAATCGTAAGCCTCTACTATCAAACTATTACCCTTACCACGCTCCTCACCATTACTCATAAGACCAACTCTGGGCTCTGGAACACCTAAGGCTAATTGACAGTACGCACTACCCATTACGGCAAAGTTTAGTAAGTTTTCAGCGGAACAATCCACATTGGCTCCCACATCGAGAATCACACACTCCCCTCCTGACACCTGAGGAAACAGGGAAGCAATTGGAGGCCGCTTGATTCCGGGCAGTCTTCCGAAAATAAACAAAGCCGCAGCCATACAAGCTCCGGTATTGCCTGCGGAAACGAAAGGAATGCCCAGTTCTTTTGCCAGCTTTACACCGACAACTATCGAACTGTCCTTGCGCTTACGAATAACTCCTGCGGGTGAGTCACTCATACCCACCACATCTGAAGCATGAACAATTTCTATATTTGAACTTTTGGCACAAAGATTTGACAGCTGATCTTTGGGGCCCACTAAGTGAACTTTTATACCCATTTCAGCTGCCTTGAGAGCACCATCTACAGTCGCCTGAGGAGCGAAGTCACCCCCCATAGCATCCAAAACAATAGCCATGAATTCCTAGTCCAATCAACGCTTCTCAGGCGTCAACAAACCTTCTTTATAGGCCCGCACTAAACGACGAGGAACCTTAACTCCTTTTTGTCCTTCTAAAGGAACCAATGGAGACACAGTCATTTTGATGTTTGCCCTTCGGCTATCCCGATTTGCTCGGATCGTTTTACGTTTTGGTACCGGCATGGTCCCACTCCCTTCCCACAGGATGATGCTCGTTATATCCATCATCCTATCTGCGCGAATTATACTCGGCATATGTTATAGCGTCAATCTAGACCAGGTTAATTCAACCCACTTCAAGACACTCAGTAAATCAAATCTAACACCCTTTGCAATTGACTAAGGTTTTCGAGACGAAATACCTTAGTTTTCTCTCCTCGATCACCTGACTTTACTAACTGCAAAACATTTCGTGAGTGACCATCATAATCATCAAAAATTACCTGATTACGAACCAGAAATTTCTCTTGAACTAAAGACGCAATTTCACGATCATCTTCCATATGGTCGCTGTCCATGACAATCACAGCCTGACCGCCTTCACACAATACTCGGTACAGCGCAAGCAAATAAGTTTTCATCTCACGAATGTTGAAGCCGCTAAAGTCGCCAACGACCATAGAATACATTTCATCAATCATGATGTCTTCGTCTTCCTGCGAGTTAGCAACTTCCATCAAGCTTAACTGAAAGTTATTCAAAGCTAGTGCCAACCTAGCTCCGCGAACAATGAAATCACTCTGATCTAAGCCCACCACTTGTTCGTCTAAAAATGTTTCAAACGTTTCTAGATCTTGGCTATTATTAGGTCTCAAAGTATTTCTGACTTCTTTGAGAACTCGTAGAATCAAGTCACCTCTTCCACAGACCGGATCCAAAACTATTTGATCGAGGCGTGGTCGAGCCAGCTTGACTACAAAATCTGCTACTTCCGGATTCGTCGATTTGTAATCAGTTACTCTAAATGGCAAATATCTTCTCAACATCTCATCAAATCGAACAGGAGATATGCCGACCAAAGTACCATCTCTATCTGTTAGATCTTTGATGTATTCTGCAAGTTCATCCTGGTCCACAACGGTTGACTCAAGATCAAAATCTTCAGTATCTTCCTGAACCACCTTCTTAATCATGGTATTTTTTCTCTTAAGAAAGCCAAGGCCGTCTTCAGATTCTTGATTGATCTCAGATGGTGAAACGTCGGCCGCAATAGGGGCCGGTATGACTCCAGGGAGCACTGAGCCTAAGTCCGTACTTTTTGACTCCTCAGAAAGCTCCTCTCCAAGTAAAGTCTCTCTAATTTTATCAAAAGACAAGCCGTCAACTGCTTCCTCCTCTGAGTCCCCAGCAGCTAAAAATAAATCCACAACCTCGGAAGTCTCCTCAGTAGTCTCTACGACTTCAGGAGCTAATAGAGCCTTTTCATCCTCTTTCCTTTTATCTTCCAACTCTTTCTGGGCTTTCTTCTTGCGACGCTCCAACCTTTTAGCCTCTTTAATCTCCTCGATACTTAGGCGACTACGCTTTACTTTTTCACGACTGACACTAAATCGCAAATCTTGAGTAAATTGCTCCTCAAGGTTAGTCAACGGATAAGGCTGGTCAAGATGTTCATCTGCAATATCTTTGAAAGTAAAGGGGCCACCCCCCGCTTCCAATCTATTAAAAATTTCGTCCAAGATTGATTTAGGAACGTCTTTTTTCTTAAATTTTTTAATAACTCGGGGAAAAACAGAGTACTTTCCATCAGTTCCTTGACGGAATCTTGGGTCCGCGTCCAAGAGTACAATCGCAGTTTTGGTCTTTTTATTGAATTTAGTCTTGATAGCCTTAGATATTTCTTCGTCAGTGAGACCTTCATTACCATTCTGAACAAATAGAGCAAAAGCAAAATCATTACAAAATTCCCAGCTATCAAGAAAATAGAATTCGTCTCGCGCAATTAAAACAGGGACAAATCTATCGTCATTTTCTAGCTTAAGAGGAATATCAGAAGGATGTAATGACGACTTCATGGCTATCTCTTCCGTCAGCTGCTCATAAGTTAAAGGCACTCTACCTTTGTGAAGAACATCATGAGCGTGATTTTCTAAATTCAAGAACAAAGACGATAGCGTCCAAGTATCCTTATCCTTCTGCTCGAAACATTGACTTTTTTCAAGAGTCGGCAACACGTACTCAGCCTTCACCTTGTACGGTGATTCAAATTTAAGGAAAGGAATCTCCGCCTGAATTGCCGAAGTCAACTCCTGGCAAGTCGCGATCTTTTTATCCATCAAGGTTTCAAGAAGAACAGATTTGTAGTTCTTAGCAACAACCTTGGTTTCCTTTTTCTTTGCTTTGGCCATAAAAACTCCCCGATAAAAAAAGAAACCCCCAAAACTGGGAGCGCAAAAATGCGTTTCACAGTACCTAGAATACTGCGAAGACGCGGAATATAACCAAAACTTCAACTTTCGTCAAGCATTCTAAATACCAGAGTTTCAGAATTTTGATTATAAGATTATAATTTGCCCAATCATATCGAAACCTTAAATTAGAAGTGGAGAAATATCATTCATGACAAACATCACCAAATGTTTTTTACTAAGCAATCTATTAATCTTGATCATCTCACATCAAACATACCCTGCTAGCAAGCCTGGCTTACCGATACCAAACTGGTATAAAGCTAATTTAACCACTAAGACTACCCCTGAATTGAGTAAGCCATTTAAATTGCATTTCGAACTTCAGAACTTATTAGGTGATCTTCACAATATTGAACTTGAGTTAATACTCCCTGATGGAATAAAAATTACTAATGGCAAGAAAATACAATCAAAAAAAATACTAAAAAAAACTAGTAGTGAAAATTGGTATTGGAATTTAATCGCAGAACGACAATTAATAGGAGACTCAATTCAGTTAAAAGTCTCATTAAAATTTCCTCGCGAAGAAATTCTCAGAGCCGCACTAGGTCATTACAGTGAAGAGCCACATCATCAAAGAGATCTACTAACTAAGAAAATTGCCAATACAAACGACCGCGTTGAACTCTACTTTCAAACTACCGTTTACTGCACCGAAATAGAGGGTTTATCTAAAATACCAGATCTGATATTTAAGAATAATTGGAAACCGAAAAATTTTGATAGCGCTTTCATATTGTATCATTACGAAGATTCCGCCTTGAAAAACGAGGATGAAATTTTACAAAAAATCAAAGAATTCGAAGAATACTACGATCAAATTAATCAAAAAAAAGATGCAATAGACAAACTGCAAACACTTCGACCTATGGCCTTCAAAAGAATGTTAGAGGATAACTTCTATCGGTACTATGCCTTAGCAATAAAGGCATTCGATAGAGGAAAATATATCGACTGTGATACTTGGCTACAAAAACTTTCACTATTGATTCTAAGCCAAGAAAAATTAAACAGCGACCTGTTCTTAGCCATCCAGAATACCAGAGCCTTATGCAATGTTGCCCTAAATAAATTAAATGAAGCTCAAAAGATCCTAAAATCAAGCGTTCAAACTGAAATTAACTCTTCCGTTAGATATTACCTTTTTTACAATATTGCTGTAATTCTCGAACAAGAAAACAATAAGGCACAAATGAGTCATAATCTCATACAGGCGCTTTCCATAAACCCGAGCTTTAGCAGTGCGAAAAACTTATTAAAAAAATACCAATGAAATTCCTATTTTAGAAACTTTAAAACAGCAAATCCAAAAATTAGAGTAATGGTGAATAAAATCGTAAATAAATTGAAATGCTTATCAATCTGCGCCTTGACTGAGGGTCCCCACCAATAAATGATAGCAGCCACAATAAAGAATCTTGCGGAACGACCAACTGCTGAAGACATCATAAAGACAGCGAAAGAAATTTTGAAAGCGCCTGCTGCAATCGTAAACACTTTGTATGGAATTGGAGTAAATGCAGCTGCAAATATAGCCAAAGCAGCGTTCTCGTCATATTTCACCTGAACAATCTTGAAGGCCTCATGTAAATGCAATGTATCCAAAATTAACCTACCGGCCGTATCCATTAGAAATAAACCAATAGCATAACCAATAGCACCCCCCAACAAACTACCCAATGCGCAGACTCCTGCAAACCAAAATGACCTCTTAGGCTTTCCAGCGCACAAGGCCATTAACAATAAATCAGGAGGTATAATAAAAAATGAAGCCTCAATAACAGCTAAAACGAACAACGCGAAAGAAGAGTAAGTCGATTCTGCCCAAGCAAGAGTCCAATCATATGTTTTTCGAATCCATGACATTTTTATATCTCCGATCGATTAAGCTCCATTAGAACTTTTTCCTTCCGCTGATCAAGAAGTTTACTGGCAAGAAATAAACCTACGATATAGGCTCCTATTGCATAGATTATTGAATAAAGATGAACCTTGCCCAACTTGACCAATAATTGCAAACCTGCGGCTAATTGAAGTCCATTCTGCTCATTAAACGGGATCAGATATTCAGGACTCTGTAACATGGGTAATACACAAAAAAATAAGATAGGTAGACTTAAATAGCTACCGAAAAAACCTGTGAAAACGCTAGTTAATCCTAGTAAAAGGGAACGCCCTAACCCAACTCTACTTAAATTTTGAGAAGCTCCACTTTCAATTTTCAAGGGAAATAGAATTGAAACAAAATTCCCACTTAGGAATATTAAAATTAAACCCATCACAAAGGACAGCCATAAACTTTGTAAAATATGCCATGATTGCACACCAATAATACTCGCAAAAAAACTGACAATCAGGCTTGGAATTGCAAGCATTAAGATCAAAGCAAGATTTTTCGATAACAAAATTTGCCAGGACTTCATCGGTAATAAAAAAAGCTGATTAATTCCACTCCTTTCCCTACCAAAAATGTTGTTTGCAAAATTGACACCGATTAACCATAGAGAACCGTAATAAAAAAGAGGCCAAACCCTACCTATCGTATCGGGCTCAAAAAATTTTATCCCCCCTCTTTCACCCATAAATTCTTGCATGGCTCCAGTAGACAACTCCACACTGAATAAAGCAAAACAATAGCTTAAAAACCAGAAAAGGGCACCAGAAAACAACTGAATAATTATCATTGACTTGGTTGATGGTTCTCTAAGTAGAATTTTCCAGTCTTTGAGTATAAGAGTTCGCATAGAGGTACTGAGCAAGCTAATCTTACTTAAAACTTCGTCCCAAAAACCCCCAAAGCCTGACCCTGAAATACGATTACTCGAATCCTCTCCAAGACTACCTTGGAGCATCTTGACCAAATAAGCGCCAACTACAGTTATTACCATAAACTCTAAAAAATAGACGCTTAGAAAACCGGTAGCACTCCACAACTCACCTTCTACCAAATTTTTAATAATCAATATAAACAAACTTGAACTAAACCATTTGGTTGATTCTAGAAAAGGAAAATCTGGTGATGAGTATGAGTCGACCATGGGTATTACCACTAAAAATATTCCATATGTAGCCAAAACTGCGAGTAAGGTAAATATGGGAAAAACAACGGTCATAAAAAATCGGTAAAAACGAGAACGATGCAAAATAAACTGATAGAAAAAAACTATCACCTGAGAAGTTGCTATGCATTTTAGTAAAAATAAACCATTGAGTAATATAAGAACCGGAACTAGGCCCCATTCAGAGTATTGCCCTATACAAAGACTTATACCCCAAATTGGAGCAAATAAAGCGACGGAGCTCGGATCCATCAAGCCTGAACATACCGAAGCGATAAAAACGCGAATTCTTGAAATTGGATAAAGAGATAGAGAGTTAAATTCGAGATATTCATTAAGTCTCAACCCACTTAAAGCGCCACCTGCCCAACTCACAAAGATGAACATGTAGCATACACCTAAGATTTCATAAAAATAGCTTCCATGAACTCGCGAACAAACTAGATAGATAATTATCGCAACAGGCATGAACACAATCAGCGCTAAAATTGGTATTAGATTTATTGGAAACCAGGCCCCAAAAGCTTCTTGAAACTTTCGTAAATTAAGAATAGCTTTCAGTCGTATTAATTCACTCACCAAGACCCTCTGTGGGTGTAAATCTTAAAAACAACTCCTCCAGGCTATCTACACCATAGCTATCCATCATTTTCTGAGCAGTACCTTCTTCGCGTAAACTTCCATTAACAATAATTCCAATCCGGCAACATAATTTTTCAACCACTTCTAGAATATGAGATGAGAAAAAAATAGTAGTCCCCTGCTCGCGTAAAACCTCTATCAAGCGACGAACTTTAATCACACTCATGGCATCCATACCCGTAAATGGTTCATCAAGAAAAAGTATCTTGGGCTCGTGCAGCAATGCTGCCGCTAACGCAGTCTTTTTTTTCATTCCATTACTGTAATCTTTAATTTGAGCATCTGCCTTTGAGGTAAGATCCAAAAGCTCAAAAAACTCTTCAATTTTCATTTCATATTGTTTTTTAGGAACTTGATACATACGTGCTGCAAATTCTAAAAATTCTCTACCGGTTAAACGATCATACATTTGTAAATGCTCTGGAACCATGCCTATTAAACGCTTCGCCTCTATCTCACTTTCGTAGGGATTTAAGCCAAATAAACTGACTTGACCTTCCGTTGGCTGTAGCAGACCAGTAATCATTTTCATAGTAGTCGACTTACCCGCCCCATTAGGACCAAGAAACCCAAAGATTTCGCCATGATTTAAACAAAAGCTTAGCGATCGCACAGCCCAAAAATCATCGAAACACCGTCCGAGATTAACTACTTTTAGAGGACTAAAATCACTCATCTAAACCTTCTGAAAAATCTAAAAAATTATCTACCACTTTACGAAACACCTTCATCAACTTCATAACTACGTTAATCATGATTAATCGGGGGACACGCTCAGAATTACTATGTTCCTTTATAAACTTTTTTGTAACTCTTTCCATGGCTTCATAATTACGATTGTAATAATGGCACATTATCAAATTATAGCGAGCCTCCTCATGCCTAAAACTGCCCTCTATCTTCAAAATCTCCTCAAAAGTTGAAATGGCTCGATCATATAATTTGAGATTATTCCTAAATATGACACCCAGGTTGAAAAGAATCTCATCCCTATATCGCTGCTTAGCGCCCCATTCTTTTTCCAAAAGACTTTCAAATAACTCAACCGCTACATCGAAATTTGCATTAAAAAATCGTAAGTCTTCGGCCTTCTTGTAAACATTCAGACAGGACCTATCCTCCTTGCTGAGATTGAGAGTGCTTAAGTACTGCCCAACTCCTACATAATTCACATCCAATTTAAAGACATGCTCAAAGTCTAATTTAGCCTTAAAGGGGTCACCATTTGCAAGGAAATGCAATCCTCGCAACATAAAAGCCTTAAGATGAAATGGAGACTGATTGGCATAGTCATTCAATGCATCTAATGGTTTTCTCCCTAGTATTTCTAACTTAGCTAGTGCCTCGGCATCCTTAGAGCGCGAAGCATAGGCAAAAAAGTAAAATTTCAAATCCATACGATTACCTAAGATCATATGTATCAAACTAGCCCTTGTGATTAGAGTTTCAAGCCTACTCAAATCTTCCCATTCTATAACCAAAGGCAATAGAAGATTAGCTGAATGACTCTGAGTAATTGATGACATCAACACGCTAAAATCCTCACGTAACTCGTTGATGATCTTTTGTTTTTCTGGGTAATTTCGTATAACTTCTGCGACCTGTACGAGACTTGGAATAGTATAATCTTTGATATCCCAATTTAAGTTCGCATCCTTTAAGAACAAATCATAATAATAAGAAAAATCAAATATTTGATCGTGGAACGTCGAGTAGCTCGCATCTCCCCCAAGCGAAATCAACAATTTACGATATTTATTGAGAGTCTCCTCAAATAGTAAATCATGCCTCCTGTTAGCCTCTTTTAGATGAATCGAAGCGAGCTCAATACGCCCCATAGAAAATTCATAATCCAATCTTAGTAGACTCTCTAAAAGCAATTCTCGCGGAACAGTCAATTCTCTACGGTATAAATAGTGACCTGCAGACCTGAACTTAAATTCACGCTTTAACTGATTGAATTTTGAAAGCCACAGGCTGTTCAAGTGATTGTGATAAGTGCTCTGATTACGCATTACCAAAAGTAAAAAAATGGTAACCACAATCAAACTAGCTAATTTAGCTCGCAGAGAAAAAGCTCTTGAAAAAAGTAAGCATAAGATACCTAAGGGTGGAAACAAAAACAGTAAACACATCACACACCAATGCGTGTGATACCAAGGAACCATTTTATTCTGACTCAACTTTAGCCTGTAGCGTTGATGAATTTACCCAGGGTGGAAGCGAACAAGCCACTGAACAAAACAATATAAATGCCTAAACAGATAAAAACACTGGCAGCCATAACTAAGAAAGATTTACCCCAGCTTGTAAATCCATAATTTTGCTGAATACCCAAACCCAACAGGTAAAAACATTGGATAAAGAGTAGCGCTAATGTAAAAAAATAAACTAGGCCAGCCAAGACAGCGTTACCTAGAAAGACCTCAAAAGATTTACCTAAAATCCAGAAAGAACACAACAACGTCATTGGAGCTTGCGAAAACAAATCCCAAGCTAACAACTTTACATAGCTGCCTTGATACCCCATCGTTGTAACCATCGCATGAATTACAAAGCAGAACAATATCATATGTACCAATCCAACTGTTACCGCACCAACAAGCTGTAAAAATGAACCGAAAATGTTTAAGCCAACGGGATCAATCATATGAAATGAGATATTGGAGCTTGCCTGAGCAAAAAGAAAAATCAGCAGGCCTGTAAAAAGATAATAAGAAACGAAGTTTTTAAGAATCTCTTGTACCGCAGTCTTAGGGCTTATCAGACAGAGATAAAAAAGTGACAAAGCTTTCATATTCAATTCCAACCAGGATAGTAGTATAGAAGTGGTGAGTGCGTCATAGGTAATTGCTCTGTCATGTGAGTTAGAGGCCCAGACCACCACGAATTAAACATAGACTCTAGTTTATCGAATGGGTTAACTCGGGACCGAATTATATTTTGTTCCTCCAAACCAGCCAACTCATGAGCTAGTGCCACCGCATCTTCATATGTTCCTATTTGATCGATGAGCTTGTGCTTAAGAGCCTGCTCACCATTAAAAATTCGACCGTCGGCCCACTTTTTCACTTCCTCTTTGGTCAAACCTCGACCATCCACCACTGCACTTAAAAATTGCTGGTAAGTTGAATCAACAATTTCTTGCAAAAGAGATTTTTCCTCTTCCGTCATATCGCGAGAATAAGAGCCAATATCCTTGAATTTACCCGAACGGATCGAATAAGCACGCATTCCAACTTTTTCCATGAGTTGCTTGAAATTAGAAACTGAGAATATGACACCCACTGAACCGGTTATGGTTCCTTTATTAGCCAAAATTTTGTCCGCGGCTACAGCAGCATAAACCCCACCAGACGCGCAAACATCTGCCATTGAGGCTACAATCTTCACCCCTTTTTTCTTGAGCTTAATTAACTCCGAATGAACTTCTTGACTTGCACCAACTGTGCCTCCTGGCGAATTAATTCTTAAGACTACTGCCTTCACATTCTTGTTTTTACTAAGCTTTTTCAACTGAGCGACAGTACTATCAGCTCCCCTTTGTGGACCAAAAACATTTTGATCACCAGTCGTTTGTATCACTCCATACAATTTGACAATAGCCACCCCGGGTTTATTCGCCTGCTGCACTCCCTTGATGATCTCACCCAATCCACCAATCTCAGATCCTGATTGATTAGTTGATAATACTACTGATTGCTGACGCGATATCGAATAACCCAAAGCAACGGAAAGAATTAATAGTAAAACTACTGAAGCCGGAAGCAAAGGACTAACAAGCTGCCCCCCTGACTCTACACCAACTTCGGTGGCCCGATCGATGTTGATAGTCTGGCTTTCTGCGAGAGGCTGATCGGCTTCAGAAATCTCATCCCGCTCAATTTTATCTTGTTTATCATTTTCCTGGCACATATTTCCTACCTACGAAGTATTCTTAAGAAAAAAGGCACTATATCAAAGCAGTCAGAGCATTTCCACGAAAGCTTCAAATAGACGCGCCTGTTTCCTGCAATCATATTGCAAACTTTCTGGGTGCCACTGAACACCAAAAAATGGAGTTCTCGTGCACTCCACGGCTTCAATTACGCCATCGTCAGACAAAGCTGTGCTAATCAAATCACTACCTAATCGATCAATAGCCTGATGATGAGAACTGTTAACCAGTAATTCGTCACTTCCCACGATCTCTCTCAATCGACTCCCTCTAGTAATCTTTACATCATGAGCTAAGATTTTGGAGTCTTTGGAACTGGCATTATGATTTATTGGAGTCCCTAACTGCTGGTAGACATCCTGAATCAAATTACCCCCACGATGAACGTTGAACATCTGCAAACCGAGACATATTGCAAAAATTGGTTTGCCACTCTTTTCGACTAAAGGCAGAAATTCCAACTCAAAAATAGTTCTCTCAAAATCGTAAGTAAATTCCACTGCCTCAATCTCTGATTGATTATAGAAGTTTGGCGGTATATCAAATCCACCTGTGAGTAACAAACCATCGAACAAGTTAATGAAATGGAGCATTCGATCTCGATTCGCAAGGTACGGGATTTGAATGGGTAGAACGTCCATCCCCGAAAAAGAATCTACATAATCTTTATTGAGATAATACGCCCCAAATGGAGAGGGTGCCCCGCACCTTTCCGGTCGGAAATAATTCCCCAGTATCCCAACCACTTTCATTGTCATCTCTCGTATAGCTTGATTACCTGTGACCAGTACTTCCGAAACCACCCCTAGAGTCACCCTCAGGATAAAATTCATCAACTTCGCGTACCGGTATTGATCTTTGCAGAATAAATTGAGCAATACGCGTTCCTGCCTTGATTTGCGTTGGATTCGATCGCAAATAAATAGCGGGAAATCTCCAAAAATCTTGGGGACCACAATAATCCTCGTCGATCAATCCTAACGAATTGGCTTGAATCAGTCCAAATTTTTTGAATGTAGAGCTCCGCGGCATCAGTAAACAGTGGTGGTTTACAGGAGCCTTAATCACTACTCCCAAATCTACAAGTTGAAACTGGCCTATGGTATGAAAATTCAAATCCTCTACACAAACTAAGTCGAATCCTACCGAGCCCTCCGTCTGAACCCCAGCAGCTGTATACATACGCTTCACTGAGTCGTTACGATAATGAATCTTTACGGACATTAATTATTCCAATTCATCCCAATCCACATTAGACGCTTTGGAGTAAGCAGTAGGTTTAGCCTCAAAGAAGTCTGTCTTAATTTTATTTACCGCCGAGAATGAATCAACCCATCTCATTGGATGTTCTTTGTTGTCTGGAAAAAGGTGCTCCAATCCAATATTCGACAAACGTCTGTTAGCTAAATACTTTATGTATTTATCGATTATTTCATCGGTCAAACCCAATACACCATCCCGGATTATGTACTGCCCCCATTCGATTTCACTTTGAACGGCATTGCCCATTAGAGTTCTCATCCGTTGAACAGTTTCGTCGTCGAATAAGTGCGGTTTTTCCTTACGAATAGTGTTGATGATATTCTGAAAAAGCACCAAATGAGTCAGCTCATCTCTCTGTATATACCGGATTTCTTGCGCCGTACCACACATTTTGCCTTGGCGTGCCAAAACGTAGAAAAAGGAGAAACCTGAGTAAAAGTAGATGCCTTCCAGGATATAGTTTGCCATGGCCGCTAATAGAAAATTGTTATCTGTGGGGTTGTTTGCAAATTCTTCATAAATACTGGTTATTACAACATTACGATTCATCAAAAACTCGTCTTCGCGCCAATAATTGTAAATCAAGTCCCGTTTGTTGGCGGAAACTACTGTGTCTAAGATGTATCCGTAAGATTGGCTGTGAACGGCTTCTTGAAATGATTGAACCGAAAGGCACAAATTTACCTCAGGAGCCGTCACATAATCTGCAAAGTTTGGCAGATTTGCAGTTTGCAAACTATCGAGAAAGACTAGAAAAGAGATAACTTTGTCAAAGCCACGTTGCTCAGCTTCAGACAAAAGCTTATAGTCTTTCGCGTCGTTTCCAAGGGGAATTTCTTCAGGAATCCAAAAATTGTTCATCATGGCACGGTACAGTTTCATCGCCCATTCGTACTTGATATTGTTGAGCTCGAACAAATTAGTCGAATTCCCCCCTATGATGAGACGCTTTTCAAATTCTCGATCTCCAGCAGGATTGAATAGTTTATTTTTTACCATCATTGACATACTTCACATTCCTCTACTTCAACAGCTTTACTACGCATATAATATACTGTTTTACATCCTTCATTCCACGCAGTTACATAGTAGCTCAGTAAATCTTTAGCCTTTGCATCACTCGTAACGAATAAGTTGAGGGATTGCGACTGGTCGATCCATTTTTGACGGGCTGCTGCTGCACGCACAACCCAATGCTGATCTATCTTATGAGCCTCTTTATACAACCAGAAAGTCTCGTCGTTCAAGTTCGGTACCGCCGACACAAACACTCCGTTTGTTTTTTCAGTTCGTTCTATTTTGGAAAAAACTGGATCAATTCCTGCTGTAGCCCCTGCGATGAGTGAAATACTACCGGTTGGTGCAATCGCCAAAAGGTAACCATTCCTGAGCCCTTGCGTAGCAACTTTAGTCTTTAGCTGCTCCCAATTTCTCCTATTGCCAAGTTCCCTACCACCAAAAAACTCACCCTTTTGCCAATCTGAACCTTCGAACTTACTGTAAACACCCTTCTCAACTGCCAAATCGGAACTAGAAGAGATGGCATAATATGATATTGTTTCATACAATTTATCAACATAATCCAAATGTTCTTCACTTTCCCAAACAAGACCTTTACTAGCAAGTAGGCCATGGTAATTCATAGTACCTATACCGATGGCTCTATACTTACGGTTGGTGACTTTAGCCTCTTGGATAGGATAGAAGTTAAGGTCAATCACATTGTCTAACATGCGAGTTTGCACAGGCAGCACTCGGCTAATATCTTCCTCAGTGTTTACTTTGAGCAAGTTTAGCGAAGATAAGTTGCAGACCACTAAGTCCCCCGGCTCTTTACTCACTTCAACCATACCATCCGCGCCAACTTTGGCACCTTTAATTTCCGTCGAACTCATATTCTGAATGATTTCCACACAAAGATTAGTAGATCTAACTACTCCACAGTGCTTATTAGGGTTTCCTCTGTTGGCTGCATCTCTGAAGAAAACATATGGAAGACCTGTCTCAAAGGATGATTTTAGAATAGCCTTCATTAACTGAATTGCAGGTACTTTGGTCTTGGCAATTCGATCGTCATTTACGACCTCTTCATAGCGCTTTTCAAACTCCTCTCCAAAATAATCTGAAATCTCATAGCCTAAATGTTTTTTGACCATGTACGGGTCGAAGAGATGATAGTCTTCGCGATTCTGCATAGCTCTCATAAAGTTATCGGTAATACCGATAGAGGGGAAAATATCATGAGCTTTCCGACGATCGTCTCCGGAGTTCGTTTTTAAATTTAGAAAGTCAAAAATATCAGCATGATAGACATTTAGAGTTAGTGATAACGCTCCTTTACGAATACCGAGTTGGTCAACCGCCACAGCAGTATCGTTGAGGATTCTGATCCAAGGAATAACCCCACCCGCAACATTCTGAAATCCACGAATTTCGCTTCCTTGGGCACGAATTCGTGACATATCTGCCCCTACCCCACCTCCATACTTGCTGAGTTGAGCAAATGTATTCACAAAGTCAAAAATGGAATCTAAGCTGTCATCAACGGTTGCAACAAAACATGATGACAATTGTGATAGAGGCTTCCGAGCGTTACTAAGAGTTGGAGTCGCGGGCACTACTTCAAAACGACTCATCACATCGTAAAATTCTCTAGCCCATCGTAGCTTGTCACTTTCCTGGGATGCCAGAAACATTGCTATACCCATGAAAGCTTCCTGAGGAAACTCGAGCAATTTCCCTTCTCCGTTTTTTATTAGATATCTATCTGCGAAGGTTTTGATACCTACATAAGTAAAATTGTAATCACGAGTTGGCTCGATGTAGCTTGCTAGAGTATCAATTTGCTCCCGAGTGTAAGTTTCCAAAATTACAGGTGAATACAGGCCTTGCTCGGTAGCCCTCTGAATAAAATCATAAAAACCTGTGTAGGGTTTTTTATCTAATTTACGATTTAAGCATACCTTCTTAAATACATCATAAAGATAAAGTTTCGATGCCACAAATTGCCATTCGGGATTCTCATGGGTAATCTTCTCAACAGCGGTTTGTATTACCATCTTTTGGATTTCTTCAGTGGTAATCCCGTCTCTAAATTGCACGTGGGCATCCATCTCTAATTCGAGAGGGTCGCAATCCGTTCCACCACATCCAAAAGCAACTACTTTCTTTATTTTATATACATCAATGGGTACTATACTGCCATCACGCTTGGTCACCCTTATACTCATTCAACTTCTCCTACTTCCAATCACGCTCTAGCAAACCCACTCCAACTGGGGGACATTAATCCAAATCGCCGCGTAGTAAGACTTCAGCCCTGCT
>CAZRWM010000050.1:0-15621 GCA_964603885.1 uncultured bacterium | reverse complement strand
TTTACCAGCAATATATTGCATAAATTCGGGCAGACTATCCTCTCCCTCTCCTGCCACAAAATAATCTATATCATCGCGAAGACGCTCTCGCTCCTCTTTAAAAGATAAGCAAGGTCCTCCCACGATAATAATCTTATTGGGCTCTCGAAGTTTAATTCTATGGACGAGATGGTTGATGAAAATAACATTACTAGAAATTACCGTGAAACCAATCACATCCCAGGGGCCATAAGCTAATTCGTCTGCTAACTCATCAAAAATAAAATCTAATTTATCAAAAAGATTTTCAGCAAAGAGTTTAGGATTTACCCAGTAATGTAAGTTTGATTTATCCCAGAAAAACTCAGCTTTCAGTGGTAATTTGTGATAGCACTCTATGTTTAAGTCCCGACCGTCAACCGATACGCCTTGAAATCGTAAAGCACTGACAAGAGTTGCCACAGAAATGGGAGGCATCTCAACACCCCAACTGGGAGCCATGCACAAAAGTAAGCTGGGTTTACGAGCTGCAAACATAGCCACATTGTAGCATTTGATGCTTACTCAAAGGTAAAACTACTACCTAGAATGGATCATTTGTTAAAATTTGAGTATGAATTATCCGGCTGTTCTTTCTAGTAAACAAATGCTCACCCAGGATCTCTTAACGATTCAGTCAATGGGGGTACCTAGTCCCTACCTTATGGAATTGGCGGCCAATGCAGTGAGAGTAGGTTTTCAATCTTGCGTACAACCATTGGATAAAATTGCTGTCATCTGTGGTACTGGCAATAATGGAGGGGATGGTTTTGCCGTTGCAAGGCAACTCAAAATTCAAGGGTTTGATGTGGAATGCTTTCACATCGGACAACCAAAAACTCCAGATGCACTCCATCACCAAAAAATTATGCAAGGAGCTGGTTTACAATCAAATTCTGTAGAACATTTTGACCCAAATAAATTTAAGTGGGTAGTAGATGCTTTACTGGGAACGGGTTTAAACCAAGCTGTCAAACCAAACCTACAATCCGTTGTTCATAAAATCAATACAGTCAAAAACGTAATTTCTATCGACATCCCCTCAGGAATATGTGGCGACACTGGACAGGGCTGGAATTGTCATGTTACCGCGCAGAAAACTGTAACTTTTCAATTCGCTAAACGAGGTCATTACATGGCTGAAGGCATTCGTGCCACTGGCGAATTGCTAATAGCTGATATCGGAATTGCTCCGGTAGATATGAGAGATTCGTGCTGGTATCGAAGAAAACCACAAAAACCTACGGCACCCTACAAGTTAACCGATCACTATTCACACAAAGGATCACAGGGAAAAGTGGTAGTCGCTGGTTCAGCTCCGGGTACAATTGGTGCTGGACTATTTTGCGCTAAAGCTGCTCAAAATGTTGGATCAGGTCTTGTAAGTATCCTAGCTCCAAAAAATAGTATTCCTATACTACAGTCAAAAGCTCCAGAAATAATGTCATTTAGTATTGATAAGTCCTTCGATGCTGATACGCTGGTCGTCGGTCCAGGATGCTCAGAAGATTCAGTTATTCAAAAGCATCTGAAACAATTGGTCAAGAGGCATAGCAAAGCTGTAGTTGTTGATGCGGAGGGCTTGCGAATGTTTCGAGACTGGTCTGATTTGATAGAAACCCTACAGCCAGAAAACCTCGCGCGCGACTGCATACTTACCCCCCATCCTGGAGAATTAAAGGTACTAATACAGCTATTTCAGTGTTCTAATTCTGGAAACTATGAAGATATGTGGCGAGAACTTAATCAGAATGGAATCACACTCCTCGCCAAAGACGCCTATACCATTTTGTACAGTCCAGATTCACAACCCCTAGTGCTTGGGAAACCAAATTCGCAGCTAGCGCGAGGCGGAAGTGGAGATATTCTTGCCGGGATCATAGCTAGCTTTTTGGCTAAAGGTCTGAAAGTAGTTGATGCTGTATGCCTGGCATTTGACTGGTTAAATGAAGCATCCAGTCCATCCAATTTAATAGATGCGCACTTCGAACTATCCGAAGGCGGACCAACCTCTTTATTGCTCACCAGTTTGAATAGACTAAGACTAGAGTTATCCAAAACTTCCGGCTAATACAGTCAGACATTCATCTCAGGAGGGTGCTATCCTGAAAAATTGCTGCTAATACGAGACTAATTACCACAAGAGTATTTTCTTCGCTGAATTCAAAATTCTGGGTGGCTGCTAATTTCTTCATATTTTTATCGGGTATCTGCAAGCTATATCCATCCGTATACCAGTCAAAGCTATATTTTCCTGCCACAATAGCTCCAATATGCAACTCCCGTCGACCTTTGTGAAGAGCGCAACTTTCAAAATTTTCTTTAACCAACAATTCAAGTCGGTCCATTCGTAATAATGCCGAACCAAAGCTTTTGAAAACGCGAATAAATTCCTCATCGCGCTTGTTTCTATTCTGTATATGAACCTTGAATCTGAATCGTAAGCTAGGATGAATTTTAGAAGCATGCTCCACCCAAAATAGTAAAACAGAATATAGAAAAAAAGGATAAACACGCTGGTCATCAACGTAAGGATAAGATTCTCGAGGATGGAGGAATAAGTGAACCTCCTCTTCGAACTGCTCTATTTGATTACTATCTCGTTGGTAATATAACAATTCACGTTCCAGATAACGAACTTCGAATAAGTCCACCTCCTCATCAACTTCGGTATACAAAAGCTCACTTCTTAAAAGATTTTCTACACTTCCTCTATTACTTATTTCACTAATTCCACCTACTGGATATTGACCACTTTCCTGCTGCCTGTCTGACATAGAAAACTGAATCTCTTTTCGTACGCGGTTGATAACACTACTGTAATGCGTCAATAACCAGTTCCGCCACTGGTGACATTCTCGTAACGCGAAGCGCAAGGAGTCTGATTGAATTAGCTTGACTTGAGATAAATCCCAGAAATCCTCATCTCTAAGTAACGGTTTCTTTTTTTGATAGTTTTTCGAAATTTCTGAACGATCTAAAAATGGGTGCCAATTAGTATCCTCTGAAACATAGGAGCGCGCTAACTCGTCTTGATCTGCTGCAATTAACTCCGGTAACAAATCTTTAATTCGAGCAGCATTAATTCTTACACCAACAATATCCAGTCGTGAGAAAAATATTTCTAAAAAACGCTTACAAAAATCCCAAAAATATTTACCTTCATAAGGCACCATCTCTCGACTTTTTATGCAATCTGAATTGTTTTGGAAACTTAGGAGAAAAAAATTCCGGTAATTTAAAGATTCAGGTAACTCGAGAATGTCTCTATTATGCAACATTTTAAGTCCGAGACTACCTAGCAAATCGAGAACAACGCCAGGTAATGGAAGTTCAACACCCTTGTACAAGAGTTCTAAGTATACGTTAAGAAATTCTTCACGATGTATTCCGGTATCATACTCACTAGTTCGCATACTCGAGCAAAGTAAGGTGATTATTTGCTGATCATCCATAGCCACCTAAACTAAAATTTCAAAAAGACGTTGCTGCAGATATTCAATCTCGTCACTGTTATTTCCTAAATGCATGAGAATACGAAAATCTTCTCTCTCAACACCTCCCCCTCTTTCAAATAATGCTTTAGCTCTAACTAGCTTGTACAACTTGATGAGCTTACGATCACTAATGCTTACCTCAAAATCATGTAAAATTGTTTTAATAATCCGCTTAAATTCAAAATATAAGGACTTACTAAAGTAGGGATCAATACCTGTCTCTGCAAATTCCTGCATACTACGCTGCAGATGACTGTACAGTGCATCAAAGTCTGCAAGCGAAACAATCTGATCATTATTTAAGACACGATTGAAGTAGCGTGTCGTTTCATTCTGTAAGCCTTTTTGCAGCAACTGATCCCACTGCTCCTCTGGAACTTTGTTAATTTTCACCTTAAGTGTAAATCGATCTTTAAGAGCATCCAATTCACTGATGGAGGGTATTTCATTAGTTGCCGCAAATAATATTTTCAACGGTACTGATGTTGGTCTACCGTCCTGATAGAATTTTTTCTCATTTAAGACTGTTAATAAAGTGTTAAGTATTGCAGAATTTGACTTGAAGACCTCATCAAGAAATACAAGGGAAGCCTCCGGAAGCTTACCGTAGGTCCGACGGTAGAATTCTCCTGATTTCATCTTCTTCAAATCCAATGGTCCGAGGATTTCAGAAGGTTCCGTAAACTTGGTCAGAGTATATTCGAAGTAAAGCGTCTCATCTAAATCTAACATTTTTTTGAATTGGGTTACGAGTTCAGATTTACCCGTACCCGGAGGACCAATGAACAGTAATGGTTCTTGAGCAATGGCAGCAATAATCATATCCTTGACTACTTGTTGACGAGCAACGAACAGCGAGGACAACCGATTACTAAACTCACGTACGTTTTCTAGAATTTCAGCAATATCTTTTGTATGTAATTCCGACATTTAAACTCCCTAAACTTCAAGAGTATTTGCACCCACCGCCCTTAACCAGTCAAAAAATCGCTTCTTCCATACGAATTCAAATTCCATCATAAATTTATTTAATTCTGGTGAAAATTCTTCCTCATTGGGATTCGTGTAAATCATAAATTCCATTGCTTGCACTTTTGAAAGCGAAAAATGTTCATTTACTGACAAATGATCATTTATTTTTTCAAAAGAGTTCAGTAACTGTTCACTTAACCAAGTCTTCAAATCAAATGTGTAATTACGAGCATTTAATAGTAAAAATTGAAATAAATCTAAACGACTTTGTTGATCATCTATTTTTTTGTTCAAGTAAGCATCGAGAACCAACTTCAACTGAGATTGTGATAACTCTGACTGATCAATAGAATCTAAAACTCTGATTAAAAGGATTCGAATTTTTTGAGAATTTATATCTTGTTGTAAACGAGACAAAATCTTTTGAACTAATGCCAAGCATTCCTCATGAGGTACCATTTTTGGAAAATATTCTACTACTGGCTGCAGCAATTCGGTCATCGCTTTTAATCTGTAAGCTTCGATTTCATCAGTTAATATTAAGAAGTCACTATAGAGTGTTTTCATCCAATCTTTACGCTCAAATAGATAAGCGAGCGACAGCATTTTACCTAAGACACTCCCGCGATGTTCTAAACTATTTAAGGCGTTATATTCTCGGTATATCTCCTCGAGAATTTGAAAGGTAAAAGTCTCACCTAATCGCGGCAGACTATCTAAAATCGCACAAAAAAGTTGCTTCCGCTTGTACGAGAGTCTCTCTCTGGGAATATTAGACTCCATCTCAATTGCTTTCAATTTTTGGGGTATCAAACTGACCAATTCTCCATCGGTACGGTCTCGAAGACCTACAATATCATGATTGATCAGATCTGAGGAATCCTCGGATTGTCCCGGTTTGAGAATTAATGACTTGTCAATTAAACGGTTTGCCTTATACCGCTCTGCCTGTGTCAAACCATCTAGAATGACTTCTGTCGCTCTTACACCAAGTCCATCTTCATTAAGTACCTTAAAAGCTACTTCTTCATAGCATTGACATAACACTCGTAGAACGGAATCATTAGCTAATTTGACTAATCTCCCAGCTTTTTCAAGAGAAGTGTTAACCATAGAAGAATTCTTCTGGTGAGCATAACCCACTGCGAATACCATCCTAAACATTGCTGAATTACGCATGGATTCTAATTCTGGACCTAAACCTTGAAAATGGCTGTCCAGCTGATCATAAAAATTTTGTACAGCTTCATTATTCAAATCAAACGACTTCCGATCAACTAAAAAATGAGGTAAATCAGAAGCCTTGTATAGTCCACGGTCGAATAAGGCATAAAGAACGTAATCCTTTATTTTTAGCAACAAATATTGATTAGAATCAGACTTAAGAAGAGCATGAAATGAAATAACGCAAAGACTCCCTAAAGGTAATTCGTTCAAATTATTTTCAAGAGCTACCAAATACGTAGTTGTAAAAAAAGCAGTATTCTCATCAGATAAATTATCCCGATACGCCAGGAGGTAGTAACCCAAATATATTAACTCCTTAGGAGAAAAATCATCTTCAGATGATCTACCGGTAAGTTCGGAAATTTTTTTGTCATCATTCCAATCTTGCAAAGATTGATAAGCCAAAAAGAGAGCTTGACGGAATTCATTATCTGGCCTCGAGCCAACTCTCATAACAAACATACCCAACTCAAGACATGCGATAGCTTCAACCTGATTTCCCAGAGTATATTCAAGATGACCCAACCTCAGCCATGCACTATTTGTATCGTTCATTGGATCTCTGATCAGTTCAGACTGTAGTTCGCAAATTTGACGTAAAATTAAACTTTTTTCAGTTCTATTGGACTCCCGATTGATGGCACTATCAACTGCATTATTTTGTATCACTTCAAGGGTTTGCTCAGATTCTTCAATCACCAATTTTTCCGAATCCAAGTCACCGACTGAGTTGAATTCTTCAGTTATCACTTTGCTAGCTATTTCTCCTGGATCATTGTAATCAAACATAACTAATAGAGGGTCTTGAAAAATCATTTTGCTTCTAGTTTTTAATATTTGATCTTCATAATCAGACAAAACATAATTCACAAGGCTTTGTAGTTCATCAAAGCGAACCTCTTCGAGCCTTAAAAGGCCGAGAGAATTCTCCTCTTGCCAAAAAACTAAACTGATACCGATCTGCAAGTTGAAAATCTTTTGAAATTCAGAGAAAGGTATATCTGGTTCCAATCGCAAACCATTAGGTATATAAATTGATTCACCTTCGAATAATAAGCAAAAACGTTCAGATGTTGGCGGTGGATTTACTAACTCGGGACGAACATCATTTTTGATCTTTAAGTAGTAACCATCGAAAGGACTTTCCGAATTGAGTAACAAATATTCCTCACGCTGATGCTTAGATAGATGAATAACCCAATCCTCGAGTTCCTGCCGCCGATTACGCTCATAAAACCACAAGGATGGTCGAGGTTCTTTGTTAGTTTCATCTTTACGAAGACTTATTCGAATCTCAATATCAAGCTTATCCTCAACTGAAACCAGTGATTTTTCAGTCAAGTCATACTTCCAATTTATATCACTGCTTATGTTTCGAAAACGTAAATCAGTATTCCCTAGATTGAGTATTTCCTTCTCATTAACCAATCGTAAATCATCATCTTTAGCCCAAAATGAGTCTAATGGATGCCTTTTTCCAAAAGTCATAAATGTACCATGCGAATCTAGCCAATATACTGGGCAAGCTAAATGTTCCTGAATCCACAGAACAAGATAAAGAGGAGAAAACATTATTTTTAAGAGTATTTTCTGATCTTTGAACGTATGGTATTGAATATCAAAAATTCTAAGTTGGAATGCTTTTCGAACTAATGTAGGAACGCTAGCAATAGGTAAAAGGCAGTAATAAGCTTCTTGTTTACAATTATAAATTTCCCAGGGTAATTGCATCCATAACGGTTTAAATGCAATAAGTGGCTTAGAATACTGTGATGATTCAATTTTTCGAACAACATGATGTAAATGTAAAGATTGATAACAAGCTACTGATTTAGGTTCAAAAATTAAATTCCAGTGATCCTCCTCAGAGGAATTCTCTAGCTGACATAGTTTACTAAAGATAGACGGTAACATCTTGACCCATGTGGCTAACTGATTTTGGAGCTCTCCATAGGTAGAAAACTTGAGAATAACTACTTTTGTCACCAATCAACCCTGACGTAAAGAATTTCCGGCAGTATCTCCAAGTTGCTCATCGTCAGAATCATGAACATCTACAGCTTGACGCTCGAGATAAATATCGCCAAGGTCTAGCGCATCAACATTAAGTTGACCTAGAACTCGTTTTACTAAATCGCGATGTTCCTCCTCGTGCTCGAATGGCAATGAATCGCCGGCGGATTCATAGTCTATGTAAAGATCTTGTTTACCAGTTTCTCCGTTTCTTCTGAGCTTCAAAATCAATTCTGCCATGCAACGATTTCCTCACTTATATTAAGTTGTTCTCCAGGAGCATGCTTATCTAAAAATTTAGAAATACGCTCACGCTCCATTACTTTCTCAATCAATACAGCTTTACCTAGTGCCTTGACTAACTCAATGCGCTGCTCCAAAATTTGACGAGCCTTTTGGCGTGCTTTCTCAAGAATATCTCCAACCGCTATATCCCTTTTAGCGAGTGCATCTGCCGACATCTCCCTATCTGGAATAATTTGAACTCCAAAAGCTTCGGACATGCCCCAACGAGATACCATCTCGGTGACTAAATAATTAGCCCTGAAAATATCGTTTTCTGAGCCACTAGACAAATCATTAAAAATGAGTAACTCGGCTTCGCGACCACCCATCAGAACAATTAAATCTGCCAACAACTGACGTTTGGTAACCATGAATTTATTCTTACGTTCCTCCTGCTTCATGTAACCAAGGGCTTCAGCGTAATCAGAGTCTACAGAAATTCTCTCAACTGGAGAGGCATCTTTTAAACACAAGGCTACAACGGCATGCCCAGCTTCATGATAGGCAACTACATTTCGTTCCTCATCTGACAGTTTTCGTTTCTGTTCACCGCCCCTAAGGGCCATGTGGATTTGCGCTTTCTCAAAATCAGACTTATTTTCGCGAATTTGCAGCCTTTTTAAGAAGCGGCAAGCAGAATAGAGATGGTCGCCCGTGAATGGGGTACCGGTCATGGGATCAGTCATCTCTCCTGTCTGATGAGCCATATATTTAATCTGCTCGTCAGATATTGGAAGATTCATCTTGTTCTTATAAATTTGCAAAATTTCAAGACGATCCTTCTCCTCTGGATACGGTATCTCTAACTTCATCTCGAACCTACCAGGTCGTAACAGAGCCGCATCCAGAGAACTAACAAAGTTTGTCGTACCAATCACAAATACTAGCTCTTCTTTACGAAACCCATCCATCTCAGTAAGAAGTTGATTTACCATAGAGTGATTTACCTCGGTAGTTGATAACTTAGAACGTGAGCCAGCAAACGAATCCAGCTCGTCAAAAACAATAATCGATGGAGCCGACTGACGAGCCTTGAAAAAAATCTTACGAATGTTTTCTTCCGATTGACCAACCCACATCGATTTCAACTCGGGACCCGATACAATTAGTATTGTGGCGTTTAATGCGTGGGCAATGGCTTTTGCAAAATAAGTCTTTCCTGTTCCTGGAGGCCCCCAAAATATTATGCCTTTGGGAATAATTGAATCGATTCGATCCAATTCTTGTTCATCTTCAATCCCATCGCGATATTTAAGAATACCAAGAATTTCCTCCTCAATTTTCTTCTTTACTGAGTCATATCCTCCCAAATCACTTTGCATATCAACAACCGGCATTTCCATTTCTGAATCCAGAGTCATCTCTCGAAGTTGGCTGAAGACTTTGTCGGTATTATCTGGAAAATCAATACCCTCTAATCGTGATAGTATTTGTCGTATCCTCACAGGATTCAAACCGGAGACATACTGATAAAGTTTATTAAAATTGAACCCTTTAGGAAACTTACGCGCTTCCCTCTGCGTCACAAGTCTAGTTAAGCAGTTACGATCAATGCCTATTAATTTACGTTGGGCCGGAAATAAATTTTGGATCACTTTACTAAATGCAAAGTTAGGATCTTTGAATGCTAAAAAAACAATCCTAGGGTTTTCATAGAGGAGTGGAATTAATTCTCTGGCCTCGGTGGTTAATCCCTCGCTCTGAGAACTACTAGAAACAAGTAAGTCAAGATGAGGTAAAACAAGAATTCTTTGCTCATTCGCATTTCGCACCCAGTGTGTAACCTGCGCTAACATTGCACGGAGAATAGATGGAGCCGGATTCTCACCCTCAGAACCAGGTATTTTACGGCCATCAAGATACTCTAATTGAATACCAGCATCACGCATCTGACTGCGCAGTGACATAAATATATAGGGTATTAATTGTTTTTCACATTCGATCAATACGGACGCCTGAGTTTGGAGTTTCTTGGCAATCCAATACAAATCACGGCCATAAGCAACTTCTAATACAGATCGCTCATTGAGCTCAAGAGGTAACTGTTCAAGATCAATGGTCATATTAAACCTTAACCCTAATCGTTATTTCTCCGGCTTCCGTATTTTCACTGACCGATTGGATATCCCCCAAACTTTTAGCCTTTTCTTTTAAAGCTTCAATTTGCGCCTTCTCAACCTTTTCTTGAATCATTTTGTCAATCTCTTCAAGCATCTGATCCTGTGTAGATTCCAATTCTGTTAACATTTCTTTTTCTAGCAGTTGAACTTCTTCCTGTAATTCTCCATCTGCTTCCTGGATAACTTTGCGGTGACCTTCACGATTAGCTCTAGATTCGTCATCTGCATAGTCATAAACATTTACTTCACGGTCTACATCCATCTCTACTTCTTTTTCTTGTTCATAAACTATCTTAAGCTGACGAGTGACGGGATCAAATTCAAGGTCAAATTGATCATGTTCTTTGCTTACTTTACCGTCCTGAGCTCTCTGCCATCCGTCTTTTTCTAACTCTAAAGCTAAGAGACCGCCCATGCGATCAGCTGGTAATAATTGTAGTAAATCAATTTTCTGCCGCCACTCTCTTCCAACGCTGACGGTATCTCTTAGAGTTTGTTTTACCCTAACCTTATAGGTCTGACTCATCGAAAATTCCCCTCTCTCGTTAATTCAACTCTAGGATAACTCTTCACCGACAGATTTCCTAGACTTGAAGACCCGCTTGCATTTCACTTAATTTGTTTTCAAATTCAGTCTGACGGGGAAAAAATTTAAGGGCAAAGCATTCCAGTCCTAATTGTGCCTCATTAAACTCTTCATCAACAAATGAAAAAGAAGCCAGGTATTTGGAAAGAGACGCTAATGATCTGTAATACGTTTCAAAGATTCCACTTACCTCGAGAATTAGACTTTGCAAAACGCGTTCCGGAACGGCTGATAGATTATCAAAATCATCCACATAGCGCATTGGATTCATGAGATCGAAATCAATTATCATCTCAAAGATTTCCAAGAGGATCATAATGAAACACCACTTAAAGTGTTTATGGGCCAGAGAAACTAGACTCTGTAATCTTACACTTAAACTCCGCATTCGATCCAACCTGACCTTTTGCTTATACAAATGCAAGGAAGCCTGAAAATTAAAAAATTCCTGTACGAAAAACTCCATACTACTATCCAAAAACAGTTGTTCATCAACACTCAAGCTAATGGGTGCTATTTCGCAATCTAAGAATGGATCTTGCAAAAGGATATGGTTCAAAGGAATACCCATCAATGCTGGTTGAAATAATCTCATCATTGACTTCCTGTCTCGACGTGCAAGCTCGCGGGTCAGACAATGTATAACTAATCGATCGCCCGAACTGAATTTTCTTTTTGGAGGATCAAACGGATTTCTTCGCGGTGAGTTATAGATTCTTAGTAAATCTTGAAAGAAAAACAGCAGTTGACAACTAAATGTGGGAGAAAACTCCTCGAATTCAAATAATCTTTTTCTCTCTCTGAGCCCATTTACTGAAAAAAATTGACGCTTCCAAGCCCCATTTTGTAATGCTTCTTCTAGTATCCAGTTCGAAAAAATCCTTTGCATACCATGAACTAAAGACTTACTAAAATTCATATCCTCAGGAAAAGAAGTATCTAAAAAATAACTAAAAGCTAATCGATAATCTGCATTCTTCAGCCGTTTAATGAAAAGTAAAAAATAATACTCATCTTCCATTAGGCTGAGTTGCTGGTTACTATCAACTGCTATGATCGACCTCCCGCGCATTAAGGATTTTTGAGGCTGAATCGTTGTCACTTTTTTCTAACTGAGAGACTATCTCAGTGGGGAATCCATAAATACTTAGTTGCCCGTTTTTCCATTGAAATTCAATTTCGTTCGATTTTGAAAAACAAGGCATTGAATCGTTGTAACGCTCACTTAAGAAATAAATTTTTTGATTAGAACTCCCTACCCATCTACGCTTCTCTTCTCGAAGTGAATCAACATAAGGTCCATCTACCAATACATCCACCAAATCTAATATGCCAGAATTTTCTGACCTTTTTATTTGCGCTAAAGTATAGCCGCTAAAAAGCATGTTACTCAAACCTCGCGACTTTATAAATTCAAATAACTCAGATAAAGCCTCTGGTTGATCTAGAGGCTCCCCTCCAAGAACGCTTATGCCTTCAATATCAGAATAACGACTCAAAATTTCGTCTATTTTCTCAAGTAAATCTTGAATAGAAATTTGTTGATCTTCGGTCTGGTTGAATAAGTGAGGGTTACAACAACCACTACAACGGATACTGCAGCCAGAAAACCAAAGTGCAATTCGATTTCCTGGACCTTCTAAGTCTGTTTTCTCGATCAAATCAGCTAGATATACTTTGATCATAAAAAATTCATAAAAATCTGTGTCAATACTTTTCGGGATATAGTAGATCAAAAACTATGTCAGACAAACTACCTACGCTATAAACCACAATACAAAATACGGCTATTACAATCAGCCCGAAGATGGCTACACCCAATAATTGATCTACACGATCCACCTCGGTCTTCTTCTTCTCTTTAGCCATTAGGTTTAATTCCCTTGATTAAGTTATCTATTAGCTGCGAAGCATTAAAATCTTCTTGCTCCCACAACCATGGAAACATTGATATGCCGGTGAATCCTGGCAAACTATTAACCTCGTTAATGTAGACATCTTGCTTGTCAGTCAGAAAAAAGTCAACCCGTGCAAATCCTTTACCCTGAACACTTTTAACAACATTAATTGCTAAAGCCTTCATCTCATTACTTAAGTTTGCGGATAATTTGGCCAAACCGGTTCTAGTAGAATTTTTTCCATATTTGGATTCGAAATCATAATGAGATGAATCCTCGTTAAAAATCTCTCCCACTGGACTAGAACTCCATTCCCCATTAATTTCCATGACAGCAACCTCTAGTTCCCTGAAGTCCCTCAACATAGGCTCAATCAATAATTTGTCATCATATCTGTAGCTTGTGTCTACAGCTTGATCAAATTCTATCTCACTGAAAACCATATTAACGCCTACACTGGAACCTTCTCTTGCCGGCTTAACGCACCAACCTTTATGCAGAGGATACCGCTTTTCGAATTGATCACGACCAATAATACCCATCGACTCATATGCCAAACAAAAATCTGTAACAGACCATCCTCTATCTCGCCAGACCAATTTACACAGATGTTTATCAAAACAAAGCTGCGAAGCCCTAACATCGAATCCAGCATATGGAATTCTCTGTAAATCAAAAAATGATGGTAAAAGCCCATCCTCTCCCCCACGTCCATGGATCATTAAAATAGCACCGTGAATGAGATTTGCTGCGATCGAATGCTCTTCAAGCATTTGATTCCACTGACCTATGTCGAAAATAGATAGAGATTTCTGATAGCCGGCTTTTAACTCAAGAAGATTGCCTCCACCACTTAAAAAGTTCAGATCACGCTCTAGGCTAAATCTACCATCAGGCAACATCAGAATTATAATTGGCTCATATTGATCTCGAGGAAAGTTCTCAAATAAGTAGCGCCCGGAAGATAGTGAAACTGAAAATTCACTACCAATACCTCCTATAGCGATTAATATTTTTTTCATCTCTCTCATTTTTCACTTACAAAAATACATTATATTAGTTACATTTTGTTAAGCTTTGTTTCTTCTAAAAAATAAATACTATCTCCGGGGGAGGTCAATGGCGAATCAAATCTTGAATATAGCCCACCGAGGTTCTCGAATCCGTTCGCCCGAAAATACATTATCTAGCTTCCAACAGGCTATAAATGAGGGTGCCGACTACCTTGAATTAGATGTCAGATTAACGGGAGATGGTCACGTTGTTGTTGCTCATGATGCCCGCTTAAATAGAACTTCAAATGGCTCCGGAAGAGTAAGAAGACAAGACCTGGAGCAATTAAAAACTCTAGATTTCGGCGAATGGTTTCATGAGGACTTTAAAAATGAAACGATGCCGACGTTAGAGGAGGTTTTGGACACATTCCCCTCGACTGGTTTAAATATCGAGATAAAAGCACCAGGAATGGAGTCTCAATTAGTGACTCTACTAGATAATTATAAAGAAAGAAAGAATCTAATTATCTCCTCATTTTTCCTTAATATCCTTAAAAGAGTTCAAGACTTAAATGCCAATCTCCCTCTGGGCTTGGTTATTTCTCAACGATTTGGATGGCGACGAAAAATGCGCCGTTGCAAAGAACTTGGTTTTTTTTCGGTACATATGGAGCAACGACTAGTTAATGACGAAACCATGCTTTCGGCATCTACCTATGGATTAAAAATGATCCCTTGGACTAGTCGCATACTTTCTGATCAACGTGTTTTAGAATTAATCGAACTTGGCATATACGGATTCATAAATGACTTTCCGGAGCAACTACCAAGAGTTTACGCAAATTATTCCTCAGAAAAAAAATCAAACTGAATAAATTACTTGCCTAAATATTCCAACCAAAAATAGAGTGATTGAACCGTATTAAGGTCTTTAACGCTTCTATTTTGCAATGCTAACTCAGGAGGGATTCGTACATAAACTTGCTGGCCTGGAAGCATCTGCTTTAGAAGCTCATTCCAACCCTTGATAGGAGATTGACCAACTCGCACTTTGTATTCGCGTTCGTTAAAATAAGAACTATGAATCAATTTCCCGCTTTCATCCCAAGCCGCGTATGCCACTTGGACTAAGTCTCCCTCTTTGGGTCTCGCACCCACTCCCTCACGCAATGTCCAATACTTCATTGCACTTAGTTCTTTGGGCTTAAGTCCTTTCAAACTCGGTTGCCGCCTAGGAATCCCAGAATCTTTAATTTCAATTACTTCCACATTAAAAATCAAGTCTGCCTTTGGAGGAATGATATTACTAAGGCCCTGTTCCCCATATGCCAATGGCCATGGCACCGTAATCCTTGCACGAGAACCTTGTGGTACTCTTCGAATTCCAAGGTCCAAGCCGGGTATGGCTCGTGCAAACCCCACCACAAAATCCTCCTCAGCCATGCGTTTAGCACTCGAGTCAACCTCGCTTCCATCAGTAAAGCTAACTTGATATCTGATCTTGACCCTATCACCTATTTTCGCAAGCAAACCAGTGTTACTTTTACGAGTAATGTCAACATCAACTCTGTAACCCTTTTCGCTAAGGAGTTGAAATTTCAAAGGTCCAGACTCCATATCTTTCAGCACCTGTTGCATTTCGGGAGAACGGTTTATCTGACTCTGTATGGAATAAACTCCATAAGACAACAGAACTATTATCAGGAATAATAGAAGCCCAATCATTGGATTAGTTTTTACGACAAGTTGTTCCTTCATAATGACTCTGTCGGAAAATGGACCCTAGGTTAGGATATTCAACCGAGGATTAATTACGAAGTGTATCAATTTTACCTGAAAGAATTTTTAGTTTGTGACGAACCGAATCATTGGACTCTAACCGAGATCCCACTTGGCATATTTCACTTGCCTTTTCTAAATGCCCAAATTTCATACAACTCGTTGCTAACTCGATAAGATAGCTAGTCTGTTTCATGGTAAGAAATCCATAACTTAGATGTTTGAATGCTT
>CAZRWM010000049.1:0-15823 GCA_964603885.1 uncultured bacterium | reverse complement strand
GCATGAGGTCAGCGGTTCGACCCCGCTATCATCCATATAGCAAAATAAGGTCTTCGAATAACATTTTTGGAGACCTTATTCTATTCAAAGCACGTAATTTGAGTCATTACTTGTACTGTTATCACCCTTACTGAAGTGCAACCAATTTTGAAATTATTTTTTTGTTGTTTAAAAATCATCCAATGCGGAAACTATTTAGTTATAAGTTCGTAGAAAAATCATCCGATGATTATGCAATTGTTTTAAGTGTTAAATTTTTGCGGAAAAACGGGATTGCACGCTAAAAATTAGGAGATTGAAATAAGGGGCTTGACGGTCCCGACAAGCTTCTTACAATTACGGCAGTAAAAGACGTGTGGGAAAGACTAAATTAGAATAAAAAGCTTTAACTAAGCAGGGAGATTATCGGAATGAAAAAGTTTGTTTTTGCTTCAATGACGCTAATGTATGGCGCTGCCTTAAACCTCGGTGCAGCAGAGGTTACTTATGACGTAGTCAAGGCGATGGAAGATACGGGAAATGCCAAAATTATTATCACCTTCAAAGATAAGACGAACCGCAGCAAGCTGAAGCGCAAAAGCTCACTTAAGGAAGTAAATCGGCAATTAAAAGCCAATTTCAAGGCGGCAAGTCGGGAGGTCTTAGATGTGCTTGAGACGAAAGGCAAAATGGGGGCAGGGGAGGTCACCGGACAATTCTGGGCTGCCAATGCTGTGTCAGCAACAGTAGATAAGAAGATGCTTAGTCGCTTGAGTGGGCGGGATGATATTGCACAGATCACTCTGGATCGAGTGATCATGTTTGAAGAGCCACCACAGGTGCAAGCTACGACTAAAGATGATGAGAATTGGACTTACGGATTGAAAAAATTGGGTGTTCCAGAGGTGCGACAATCTTACAATCTCACTGGAGAGGGAGTTACGGTCGCGGTTCTGGATACAGGAATTGATGCAGAACATCCTGACTTAGCCGGTAAAGTAGTGGCTTGGAAAGATTGGGCTGGAGAGAGCGAAGAGCCTAAGGATGCACACGGCCACGGGACTCATTGTGCCGGTACCATCGCTGGTGGCGCAACCTCAGGGCGTGCAATTGGTGTGGCACCGGATGCAAAGTTGGTAATCGGTAGAATCTTTGGCGATAATGGTAGCGCAACTCTCTCCGGAATTCTTGGTGCTATGAATTGGGTTACTGATCCCGACGGTGATGCAGAAACAAATGATGCTCCTCAATTAGTATCTAATTCATGGGGTGGTAGGCAAGGAAGCATGGAGCAGGAAAAATCCATGTGGAATCTAGTCAAGACATGGCGTTCCTTAAACATTGTACCTGTCTTCGCAGCAGGCAATAGTGGTCCATGGCCCAGAACAGTTGGTACTCCTGGTGGTTATCCTCACTCTTATGCTGTCGGAGCAACAAACGGCTCAGACAAAGCGGCATATTTCAGTTCACGGGGACCCATCAAATGGGAAGATGTTTCTTACAACAAACCAGACATTTCAGCTCCTGGGGTAGGCGTTCTATCAGCTAAACCCGGTGGCGGTTACCAGAAAATGAGTGGTACTTCCATGGCCTGTCCTCATGTTGCCGGATTGGTAGCTTTGATGCTTCAAGCCAATCCTTCACTTAACGTGAAACAGGTCGAAGACTTGCTTAACAGTAGCGCGGTCGATTTAGGTAAGGACGGATTGGATAACACTTACGGTCATGGGCGTGCTGACATTAAGACTACCATCGACACTATCAAAGGGGCTAGAAACGGACAAGAAGAGAAATTCAACAGTCTTTTTACTGAGTAGATTAGTCTAATATATCCGATATCTTATAACAATTTAATACATTGTTAGCAATTTATCCCTCAGCTTCTACCGCTGGGGGATTTTTTGTGTTCTCATAGGTGGATGGCCGCGAAGCTTATTGAACAATACTCAAATTTGTTGGAGCACTTAAAAGTATCCCGTAAGAATGGCCGTCATTATCATCAATCGAAAAATGCACACTCAGCTGAGGCTGCTAAAAATCTAATGGCAGCACAGCGAAGAATAAGTGAATTTCTTAAGCCCCTTGATTATACAAGTTTAAAGTCGATTTATGAGTGGCGCTTTCAACGCGCACCAATTTATGCAGAAGAAGTTTTGATTCAAAAATTGAGTCGTGTTTAAAATTTTAAGCGAATTCGACGTTGCAAACTTCCTGTGGTCTTTTTGTCCCATTGCCATTTGACCAGATGATACAATGGCGTTTCATAAACGAGGGAAGTATGAAGATCATTGCAGTCGTCTTTTGGTTCGTCAGTGGGGCCTGGACGAACATTTTAGCTCAAACAGATTCGCACGTAGTGGAAGTACCGGTTTCGAAGGATTTTGTAAATAGGCAATATTATTTGGGTCCAAGAGACATTTTAGAAATCACTGTGATGGGTCTAAAGGAATTCGAGCGCAAGGGCTTGGGAGATGAGCTTGAGTTTGTTGTAAATGAAAATGGTTTCGTTAACGTACCACTCATTGGTTTAGTAATGGCTAGAGGGGAGACGACCTCCAAGTTGACTAATAGTTTGACTGAACGATTCAAAAAATATGTTACTCAGCCGCAAGTTTCTGTAGTCATAAAACGCTACAGAAGTAAATTGGTTCATGTTTTGGGTAAGGTCTATAACAACGGTGCAATAGCACTGAAGTACGACAATACTACCTTATTTGAAGTTCTTGCTGAGGCGGGAGGTTTTTCTTCCAAACTACCTAGTTTGGATGGTATTGCGCTGAACCAACCTGATATGAGAAATGTCTATGTAATTCGTAACAATAAAAAATATGTAATTAACATATACGATCGCCTGATAGACCAGGCAGACGATGAACCGTTCTTAATGAAATCTGGAGATAAGATTTTCGTTCCAGAGCCTGTGCAAACTATTTCGGTCCTGGGTGGAGTTAAAAAGGCTGGTTCTTTTGAATTAAAAAATGGGTTGAGCTTATTACAGGCAATAGCAATGGCAGGTTCCTTTGTTGAAGACTCGAGGCGTGATCAAGTCCAAATTATTCGAAAGGGTCTGAAGGTACCCATGACAGTAAACGCTGTACGGATTGTTAAAGGACGGGCTGAGGATATTAAACTTAAGTCTGGAGATGTAGTTTATGTGGCAGAATGGTAGAACAGTTCATCTCAAAGACTATTTAAGAATAATTCAGAAAAAATCTGGCTTAGTTGTTACCGCTTGTTTAGCAACTTTTTTATTTACTTTTATTATTAATCAAATCATGTCACCAATATATCGCGCAGAAACGCGCCTCTTGGTGGAGGAGAAGCTTCAGGATGTCAATTTAACTAGAAACATGCTGATGCCATATCAAAAGGAGTTTTTCGAAACGCAGCGTCAAATTTTAGAAAGTAATCCCGTTTTTGAATCGGCCGTGTTGAGTCTCAAGCTTCATCACAAGAAAAAACAGATTAATTGGTTCGGTGCGATTAGGGATCGATGCAATAATTTGTTAGGTTTGAATTATGAATTGAGTAAAGATCAATTACATAGGGATTCTATTGAAAAAGCTATCAAGCGACTGCGTGAACAGGTTCATATCGAAAGTTTGCGTGGAACAAACATAATCGTGCTTCAAGTAGAGGGTAAAGACCCAGAGTCCGTTCGCAACCAGACAAACGCTCTAGCTTCGGCATTCATTCAAAGATCATTGAATTTAAAGAATAAAGACTCTCGAGAAGCTTCACAGTTTTTGAAAAGTCAGTTGGGAACTATTCAGGACAAACTTGAAGCTTCAGAGAAAAAGTTAGAAGAGTTTCAATTTACCAAAGAGGCAATATCTTTGGATAAGCGTATTGAGTTTCTTGTTGAGAGGCAATTAGTAGTGGCTGAAAAGGAACATGAGGATGCAATACTTGAGTTGGAGCAGGAACGTGAAAAAGTCGAGGTTTTACATATTCAGGTGAAGAATGAGCGTTCGAAAAAATCAGTAGGAGACAGAGGGACTCTTAAACTGTTGACTGAACAGCAATTACTTTTGGAGCTAAGACTCAATGAGTTAAGGCGTAAATTTACAAATCAGCACCCTGAAGTTGTTGCCTTGCGTAAAAGTTTAGATTTACTTTTAGGTAGAATTAAAGAGCAAGAAAACCAGGGCAAAGCGGGCGAGCAGCAGGCAAGCAGTGACTTTTTACAAAGTCTTGAGAAAGAATTTTCGGAGGCTCAGCGCAATTATCGTGTGAATGCAGTACGCGAGCAGCAATTACGTGACCAGCTCGAACGCTACCGCCAAAAGTTGCAAGGGCTATTGGCGAAAAAATCAGAATTTCTGGTGCTACAAAGGGAGATGCAGGCTAATGAAAAATTGTATGAATTAGTTCTGCAGAAAGAGAAGCAAGTTGGTGTTGAATCTACTCTCAATGTGGGTCATATCAAGCAAGTAGCAGAGGCAACTTTACCGGTTTATCCTGTAAAGCCTAATAAGTTAATTAATCTAGTAGTTTCAATTTTTGTAGGTTTGCTACTAGGTGTTGGGTTGGCATTTTTACAGGAGTATATGGATCTTAGCCTTAAAACGCGCGAAGAGTTTATCAGCCTTTTAGGAGATATACCTTTGGTTGGTGTTCTTCAAGAGGAGAGATGGTTGAAGAAGGAGCAACATCTTTTACCTACTTTGTGTGCTACGAATCCTAATTCTGCATTGGGTGAAGCCTTTAAAATCTTAAAAGCTAATTTACAACTCTATCTAAGTCAGGGGCAGAATCAATTTCTAATAACCTCATCACTTCCCTCAGAGGGTAAGTCAACAGTAGCTTCCAATCTAGCAATCACTTTTGCGCGGTCTGGCAAGCAGGTATTATTAATGGATTGTGACTTACGAAAGCCTAAAATCCATCAGTACTTTCAGACTGTTAATCAGCGGGATAACACCTTAAAAACACAGATAGAAGGTTTGTCTCTTTGGCGCGCGCCCTCTCTAGATGATCCTACAGTTTTCATTGAGAGGGAGTTTCCTAAGTTACTTCAGGATTACGGTAAACAATTTGATTTAGTTTTAATTGACTCGGCTCCAGTCAATTTAGTCGCTGACACGGCTACTCTGCTACGCAAAGAATTACCCGTTTTAATAGTTCTGGGTGCGGGAGTAACTACTGAGTCAGAGATTCAAAGAACATTTCAGATTTTTGATAATCTGCAAATCGAAATTTCAGGAGCTATTATATCTAGGCTGGACGAAGGTTTAGCTCATCACGATTATAATTCCTATTACGAAAGCTATTTTAGTTAATCGGAATGTTTTCCCACCAAAAGCTTTATCGTTTTACAGGCTCTTTATTACTTGTAGGGGTAATTCTTATTATTTTTGCGGGTCCAATGTTCCGTGGTGTTATTTACCCGACTGAAAGGGCAATTTTCGGGCTAATTATTTTATTTTTATGGTCTTTGCAGCAATGGCGTGGTTGGTTGAGAAATGGCCATGCTTTGCAAATTAAAGAATGGTTAAATACAGATGTGATATTAGGATTCCTTGCTCTCTGCGTGGCTGGCGTTTCGACTTTCATAAATTCAAACTATGATAGTCTTATAAGACTCGGTGATTTTATAAGTTTATTTTTATTTTATCTACTAGTGAGAGGGCTATTCTTACGTAGAAAGCGCCGACAAATATTTTTTGGTTTTATAATTCTTCTGGGTGTATTCCATTCAATTTTAGGGTTTATTTATCTATTAAATTGCTTACCTCACCCCTGGTGGGAGAAACCCGGATTCCTGTCCGGTACTTTTGTAAATCATAACCACTACGCTGGATTGTTAGAGCTCACGTTTTTTTTGACATTTGGTAGGCTATTAGCTAACAGAAAAGAGGGGCTGATAATTAATTTTTTATACTTAGCTTTTATATGGTCAGCCCTTTTACTTAGCTTAAGTCGTGGCGCTTGGATATCCGTATCAATCAGTTTACTAGTTGCGGGAATTTTAATGTTTAGCGATCGTTCCCTGAGAAGTTTAGGTCTTCGTATTATAGGCACACTTTTAGTAGGTATTTTGATTGTGGGTATTTATGTTTTCTCTGAGTTTAATCCATCTTTAACACAGCGATTTGCCAGTTTCGGTACGAAACAAGGTCAATTTGAATTTATCGATTTCCGGATCAAATTATGGGAAAGTACACTTGAAGCTATCAAAGACCGACCATTAATAGGTCATGGACCTGGTTCATTTGAATGGTCCATGCGACCTTACCGTCGGAAGGGATTTGAATTTGCTTTCGATTATGCTCACAATGATTGGTTACAATTTACCATGGAATGTGGCTTGATATTCGTCTGCATTGTACTCATTTACTTGGTATATTTTTTCCGGCTAATGCTAAAAAGATTGCGCTCTAAAAAATTGCGTTTTTTTCGTTTCGAAGAATTTGGCTTGGGGTTAGGAGTTTTGTGTCTTTTGATTCACGGAATAGTAGATTTCAACCTACAAATACTATCTAACGCAACACTCTTTGTCACATTTCTTGCGTTGACGGTAAGCGAAGCGCGAAATCAAGAGGGGCCCAGTGCTTCATCGCAAGGTTTCAAGCCCGAATTGTACTAAGTTGGGGAGACATGAGGGGGCTTGCAGCCATTGAAGCATATCCAGCTAAGGCCTTACGCATTTGGAATTCTGGTACTTTAACTTCCAGTCGTTCTACGGTATTACCGGAAGCTGCTGACTCAGCTAAATCTTCTATCTTAGTGTCAAAGTCTTCTGATTTTTGAGATTCTTTATTCTCCGTAACTAAATTGTTGAGTTGCTTATCAATTGGATCCGATTTTTTCTCATCATCTTTACTTTCGATTCGTTCCTTAGCAATCTCTTGCCGGGCTTTTGCCGCCATCTGTGAAGCCTCAGCAGCTACTGCACGGTCTTGATTACTGGGTTCAGCGGGCGCTAAAGCCGCTCTTTGAATAGTTTCCGCACGACTAAGAGTCTCTTCTGGTGTCTTTCCTTCGGAGGTGGTTATATTCACGTGTCCACCAGTCCGGTAATTGGCTTTATCTGGACCTTGAGTGTATTCATAGTGAATCGGTCCTGGAGAAAGTGCACCCGCTACGGCCTTATGAGCTTGTTCATGAGCAACAACCTCAGCATCCCGAGCTTTCAACTCTTCAACTTTTTTCTGGTCTTCTTCACTCAACTCTTCCTCGCTGACCGATTGTGAGGAGCTTTGGTTTTGGTTCTCTAATTCGCCGGCGTCGGGCTGAGACTGTTGATATTCGTTTCGAAAGAACCCTTGTGGTCTCTGTGCTGAAGGGTTAGGGGTGAGATCGGCCACACTAGGCCCGATATTGACTTTCGGAAAGCTTTTGTGGACCTTTGTTTGTTTATTATCTAGCTCCTCGACTACGTCGAATGAGTCTACTGGGTTTACTCGACTTGGCTGTGCGGCGCCTCGCGTACGCGAAGCAGTACCAATCAATTGATTGGCAGACAATCGCGGCATATATGAGCTGCTAGCTGCTACTCGCATTGTTTACACATCCTTGCCGACCCGTATTCCCGTCCGTAGAATGAGCCATAAAAAAAGCTGGGCCATAATTCATATCGGCAACATGAACGAAAATCTTGATATCTGGAAATTCAAATTTTATGCTCTTTTCATCCTATATCGACAATAATGATCAAAATTTGATTTTTTTTGTACGATAATGTTGATTTCCGCTAACACTGGCACAGAGTCGTGATTTTGAAGTATATTGGCCGACGGAGGAAAATATGCCAGACTTTTTTAAACTTCATCAACGGCAAGACATTGTGCTAGTGGAGAGAAATTCTCGTATGTATTTAGCTGTGATCTTGGGTTACAACGAAGATAGTTATGTAATCAAACCACTCGCGCCTTCTGAAAATCAAAACCTAGAGACTCAGCATATCGAGTCAGCGTTCGATGATGATATTTTACAGAAAGTAGGTAGTTTGGATTTTGATTCTTTGCATGAAGCTACTGAAGGAGCATTTTGCTTCGGTGATTACGTAAAATTAGAAGAATTTTAATGAATACTGACGAGGAAAAACGATTCCGATTAAAAGAAGTAAGATCATTTCTCTTGTTTCAATGTAAAGTTTTACGAAACCACCGCAAACGTAAGGTGGTGGAAGGCGAGCAGGAGCCCCAGTTCTTGGTTGGCTCTGGAATGGCCTACGAGCTTCAAAAAATGGAAGAGTTTTTGACTCAATCCGAGGCATTGAAAATCGCCTACAAAGAAGCGGTAAATCTATTAAAGAAATTGAGAACCGACTTGGAATTGGGTAATTCGCAGCAAAATCTCCATGAAGCTAAAGTATTTTTTGCGCAAATTGAGACCTTAATGGACAAAATCGGACAAAACAAATTATAAATCAACCGACTACGTAAACCGTTAGCCTGTGCCTGACGATAGCCTTGAAGTAATTTGATTTTGCGGAGGCTTGCGTGCTCAGTATTAGCATTGTAATCAATATATTTATTTTAATCGCTTTAGTGCTGATTGTAGCTTATGTAAGTTTCGATCGTCGTAGAGAGCAAATCATAAAGCACGAATCGCGTCTACAGGATGCACGAGTCATTGCGCGTCTAGCCCAACAGACCATGCATTTGCCCTCTTCGACATTAGTTTTGTCTAAGTTTGCAAACTTACGTTTTAATCACAAAACACGTAAACATCTGGAAGATCTAGCTGCTCACATGGATACAGAACTTCACGATTTAATTACCCGAGTAGAAAATAAATTCGTCAGAATTGATAATCGTGTATTTGATATGTTGAAACTAGTTCAAGAGGATGCGAGTGATGAAGAGACTGGTTTGGTTGGTCAAATCAGTGATTCTCATGAAATGAAATATAAGACGATAATGGACCAGTTAGAGAGCCTTAATTGGGCTAAGAGTTCTTCAGCTTTTTTTTACACTTTTGCTGAACTGAATGATTTTCTTAACTCTTATTTAGGGCAAGTTGAATCACAAACTCGACAATTAAAGCGTCTTCAGAATCCTATGAGTTACCATCGAATGCAGGCTTAATTAATATTTTTTATTGAAACTAAAAGTATCGGTATGGTATTTGCTTGTACGCCAGATGTAGGTTATATAAACCAAATGGTGGGATTATTACTATGAGACTAATACAAGCAACAAAGGCATTTTTAAAGATATTATTTTCCAAAGACTACGCATCTAGCTTGCGAGACTTACCCAAATTACAAAGCGAAGTAGGTTCCCTAAAGAAGCAATTGGAACGCCAAGAACTGGAAGCACAGTTAAAAAAAGAACAAGAAAAGCAAAAGAAGCAGACTAAGCAAGACGAGCTTGCTGCAGGGGCAAATGCCCTACTTACGCTTCTGCAAAAGGAAGCTCGCTTTCTGGATTTTGTGCAAGAAAATGTGGACTCTATCGATGACACACGAATGGGAGCGGTCAGTCGACTGGTGCATAAAGATTTATCACGTACATTTAAACAGTACGTTAAACTTGAGCCAGTACTTGACCGAGTTGAGGGCGAATTAATAGAAATAGAAGCCGGATTTGATGCTAGTGAGATTCGTCTTAGCGGAAATGTGGACAAAGAGCCACCATTCAAAGGGACACTACGGCATAGAGGTTGGCTAGTAAGCCATTTGAATCTTCCCAAAAAAGCTGCCACTTCCAACCAATTAGTTTTATTGCCTGCTGAAGTCGAAGTACCAAATTAATTTTTATAAAGAGAGTTATCCATGACTTATAAATATTTCGTGGGAATCGATTTGGGGACTACAAATTCCTCAGTTGCTTATTCCCGGGCTGAGGATACTCAGTCGACAATTGAACAATACAAAATTCATCAGCTTGTTTCTGAAGGATTGGTTGATGCTCTGGAAGTTTTACCATCATTAATTTACATTCCTTCGGACAGGGAGTTTCCGGAGGGAAGCCTTGAATTACCATGGGATGATACACCCAAGGTTATTATCGGTGAGATGGCTCGTCGAGAATGGTCGCGCGCTGGATACAAGGTAGTTCACTCTGCCAAAAGTTGGCTTTGTCACAATTCCGTTGATCCTAAAGAATCTATTCTGCCATTTAAGAGTACTTTGGATGCTGAGAAAAAAGTTTCTGCATTTGAGGCGACTCAGTTGATATTGAGGCATATAAAGGATTCTTGGAATTATGATGCTTCAATGGGTGTCTTAGATAGTTTATTAGAAGAACAAAGTATAGTGATCACGATTCCCGCCAGTTTTGAACCTGCTGCACGTGATGCAACTCTTGAAGCAGCTAAATCTCTTGGTTTACAAAATGTGCTTTTGCTCGAAGAGCCGCAGTCTGCACTATATTCATGGATTGAAAGCCAAGGAGAAAATTGGCGAGATAATCTTGAGGTAGGTAAGAGTATTTTGGTCTGTGATATCGGCGGAGGGACGACGGATTTTTCACTTATGAAAACTGTTGATGAGGATGGCACTCTTGGTTTTAAGAGGATTGCCGTCGGTAATCATATTTTGCTTGGGGGCGATAATATGGACCTCGCGCTATCTCACATACTTCGTGCAAAATTAAAGGAATCTGGGCACTTACCGGACGAAAAACAGTTCTCGTCTTTACAGGCTCAGGCTAGACAAGCTAAAGAATTAATTTTGAGTGGTGAGCAAGATACAGTCAAAGTCGTCTTAGCGGGTAGTGGTTCCAGTCTATTTGCTAGTAGTATGGAGACAGTTTTACATAAATCGGAAGTTGATAAAGTAGTTTTGGATGGATTTTTTGCAGGTGTAAATTACGGTGAAAGACCGAAACCAAATCGTGGTTTAGGACTCCGCGATGCGGGCTTACACTATGCAACGGATGCATCTATATTTAAGCATTTAGCACAATTTTTAGGTTCACAAGATGACGACTTTCACAAACCTGATTTGTTACTCTTTAATGGTTCCATGTTCCGTGCGGAAATTCTTCGACATCGGGTGCGTGAGGTCTTAAATACCTGGCCAGGTGATGAGTTGAGTGAACTCGAATCTAGGGACTTTCGCCTCGCAGTAAGTCGCGGAGCGACATATTATTCAAGAGTTTCTAGTGGAGAAGGAATTCGCATCAAAGCCTCTTTAGCTTACAGTTACTATGTGGGTGTGGAAAAAGCAGAGATGGCAATTCCTGGTTTAGAACCTGAACTTTCTCTATTATGTATTGCTCCTCATGGTACCGAGGAAGGTAGCATAATCCGTTTTGAAGAGGAGAGTTTTTATCTAGTTACGGGTGAAACTTCTCAATTTAGATTATTTCGCTCCGCTTTTAGACATGACTCTTTGGGTCAAAGACTTAATCACAACGACGAAGAATTCGAGGAGGTCAGTAGTTTAGAGAAGGCCTTGGAGACCAGTGATGGAGAGCAATATATCCCTGTTATAATTGAAACAGATGTGACTGAAATAGGTACTTTAGACTTATTTTGTGCATCGGTTAAAGAGAGCGATAAGCGCTGGAAACTAGAATTTCAAGTTCGTGATGCAGCTTAAATCGTGAAGGGTTGGATCAGGGAGTGACTCATTATATTGGTATAGATCTTGGAACCACTAATTGCAGTGTGGCAGTCAGCCGAGGAGAATTAGTAGAGGATAAGGGAATCCATCAAGCTGTCGGGGAAGATTTATTTGAGAGACGTAATCACCTTCCGAGTTACCTCTACCTTGTGGGGGAATCCGAAAAAAATAATTTTCAAAATTATCCATTCATAAGCAGTTTACCTGGCGTTTGCGGCCTTTTTGCCAGGCAGTCTTCGGCCAGTCAGCCAGCCCGAGTGGTTCGATCGGCAAAATCGTGGATTTCGCTAGCAAATCAAAATTCTACGAATAGAATTTTACCTTTCAGTTCTCATAGAGAAAGTGATCAACGTTTATCTGCTGTTGAAGTTCAGTCAGCTTATTTGCGTCAAATCCGTCTTTCACTGACAAATATATTTGATGAGAGTCGTCAGACAGTTATTACAGTTCCGGCTTCATTTAGCGAGTTTTCGAGGCGGCTAACTCTTGAATCTGCAACACAAGCGGGTATTGAGGACGCTTTATTGTTAGAGGAGCCTCTAGCAGCTTTTTATAATTGGTTGTTTTACAATGAGCATAAAACGACTGATTTTGGCACAGTATTGGTCGTGGATGTTGGGGGTGGAACTACTGATTTTAGTTTGTTACATCGAGAAAAGGGGAGTTGGAAAAGAGCTGCCGTGGGACGGCATTTACTGCTGGGCGGCGATAACCTTGATTTAGCTTTAGCTGTGTTTAAAGAAAAACATTTAAATCGAAAACTACATCCAGAAGAATTCAATCAGTTAATTTCGCATTGTAGATCTGTAAAAGAAAACTTTTTAGCTAGTGATGAGGAATTTCGTGAGTGTACAATTCTCAGTGCTGGAAGTAGCTTATTCGCTTCGGCCTTCAAGGTGCAATTTAAACGTTCCGAAGTAGAGTCTTTTTTGTTGGACGGCTTCTTCCCTATACTTAATAAGACTTCTAATTATTCAAGTAAACCCAGAGATATGGGTTTGCGAGAGTTTGGATTGCCTTACGAGAAGAATCCCAGCATCACCGAACATTTGTTAGATTTTTTGAGTCAGAATGAAATTTCGTCTGCAATAGATGCGGTACTTTTTCATGGTGGAACTTTACTTTCAAACGTTATTAAGGATCGCTTACAAGAGAGTCTTGAAAATTTTCTTGGTATTCACGTTCAGCGTTTGAAGAATCCCGAGCCTAGCTTGGGGGTATCTCATGGAGCCTGCGTGTATGCTTTAGCCAGAGAGGGTCACGGTCAACTTATTCAAGCAGGTCTATCACATGATTTATATTTGAAGGTAGAAGAAGGCAAATCCCATAGCTATTATTGCATTGCAGTCCGTGGTCAGTCGGAAGATCAGATTCATCAAGCTCAGCAAACTTTTCAGTTGAAAGGACACCAGCGAGTAAGCTTCCCGCTGGTTCAGGCAGACCCAGCACATCAAGGAATTCTTGGCCAGACTTTAGAAAAACTTCCTGGTGCTCAAGCATTACCACCACTGGAGACGAAAATAGACAGTGAAAATCCTTACGTCCCTGTGAAACTAAGTTCTCAATTACAAAATAATGGCTCAGTTGAGTTGAAGCTTAATAGCTTGCGTGACTCAGAGAGTTTCTGTTTGAACTTTATTACTTCCTTAAAGCCGGTTAATAAGTTACGAAAGGCACCTTTTGAGGCTGAGACATTTCTCAAGGAAGTTTTTGGCAAAAATAGTGGTATGGATAAAAAAGAAATGCGAGGAATTCTTAAGAAGTTAGAACAAAAAGTGGGCGAACCACGAAAAAAATGGGGTTTGGATACCTGTAGATTTTTAGTCCGAGCAATAGTCGATCGAAGCCGAAGTCGTAGAAGATCTGAAGAAGCAGAAGCCGCTTTCTATAATACTGCGGGCTTTCTTTTACGTCCGGGTTTCGGTCACGAGGATGACAAGAAACTCATTGAGGAAATGGATTACACTGAATTTTGTCATTTTCCCCGAAAAGTTCAAAATCGAGTTGAATATTGGATATTTTTGAGGCGCATAGCTGGCGGAATTAGCGATAGTTTTCAAAATACTCTGATGCGTTCCTACGGTAACTATTTGTTTGGGAAATCGTCCGTGTTAAAACTACCGGGCGGTGCACCTCAAATGCAAGAAATAAAGGAGATGTGGCGGACCTTTTGTAATTTTGAGTGGTTGCATGAAGACTTAAAGTCGCAGTTGTTCGAAAAATTATTTCAAGACTTCAAACGCAAGCGCTTAAAACCCTCGGAATGGTGGTTATTAGGTCGCCTTGCTAGTCGAAAAATGCAGTATGCGCACTTTGATCGTTGCTTACCTGCTAGTCAAGTAGAACCATTATTAGAAGTCTGCTTAGATAATTCTATCGCTTTAACACCAGAGTTAGTCCAATTAGTGAGAATCTTGACTTTAGAACCTTCTCATCGTGATCTAAACTATCGATCTGAAATTCTCGAAAAGCTTGAGGAGAGATTTCCACAAGTTCATCAAGAATTAGAGGTAAATGAGGAGCAAAAGGTTGTATTTGGTGAGTCAGTACCTTTGGGTTTAAAATTAATGTCATGAATTTACTGCACAATCGATATCGTATAGTTAGCCATGTGGCTGATGGAGGCCAGGGCAGTATTTATGTAGTTTTTGATCAAAATGATAAAAATCATAAAGTTGCCAAGATTTATAAACATAAACATTCTCGTTTTTTGACTCCATTTGTTCGCGAAAGTCTAGGAGAAAAGTTAGCGGTTCAATTATATGATACGTTACGTGAAAAGCTGCCTTGGGTAAGCTCGGCACAGCGGCTTAAAGGTTTTCTGGAGCGGCAGTATGGACAAATTGATCAACTTCATCATTCGGGTATTTTAAGGCCTCAAGAAGTTATACTCGACGAACCTTATTGCATCATTATGAAGTTGGTGAAAGGTGGGAGTATGCGCAGTAAATTACGCAAGAAACGCATACTTAGCCTTGATGAACTAGGCTCTTATGTTGCACAACTAGCCAATATCTTGAGTTATCTTCATTTTAGGGGCGTAGTTCATCGAGATCTCAAGCCCGAAAACATTTTAATTGGTAGTGAGGGAGAAATATTTCTGAGTGATTTCGATTTTGCACATTTTATTCAAGGTTGGCCTCAAGATCTACTGCTTAGTTCGCATTACAGAAATAAAGGCACCGCTAATTACATGGCACCCGAGCACTTGAGAGGTGCAATCCCACATTTCGGGATGGATGTCTTTTCTTTAGCTGCTACGGCTTACGAAGCTTTGACAGGCGAGTTCCCCTTTGGAAACCAGATTAAGCACCGCGATAGTCTAGATTTCTATAAACCCATCAAAACCCTGAGTGATTATCAAAATGATGTCTTTAAAAGTGCATTGAACCCAGATATTTCGTTAAGAACCACTTGCCCTGTGAGTTTTTATAGAGATCTGTATTCAAGATAAATACATAAAAAATGCCGCCCCAGTGAGGCGACAAAATGTTGTGTGTGTGAAACCAATTATCTCATGACCTGTTCGAACGTAGATTTGAACTGATTAGCCTTGCCGCGAATGACAGTCCATGAGGTTTTGATATACTGATTCCGGTTATACAGTATATTTGCTGTTATCTGCTTGGATATCTTAATTGCCGCAATTAGGTTCTGCTCTAACTCATGCTTTTGGGTGACGAAACTAAACGTGTTTGCGTGCATTTTGCCGCAGTAAATACTGAAGTGATCTGCCATTGATATAAGCGCTTGATGCTCGGCGTTGGTGAGGGGTAAACCCTTTTTGAGCTGATAAGAAAATTGACTAGCCAAATCTTTTAATTCTCTTGATTGCAATTGCAGCTGCTTAAAGACAGGATTATTAAAATCTACAGGTGGTGCGGGCTGAACGTCTGACCCTGTGAAAAGCTGAACCAGGCGCTGATAGCTTTGCAAACTGGTATCCCAGTGGTGGACTACATGAGAAAATAAGGGGTTGTACGGCAGAAATTGACTTACATATTGTAAAGGCTGCTTCATCATATAAAAGGCCTCACTACCCTCGGGGGATTTCTCGCCTCGTTGAATGGCGGTACCAATTAGAGAGATCAAGTGGTTGATACCTTTCATAGTTTCCACTTCGTTATAACCAAACCTCCACGAATGTCTTTGTGCTGAATATTCTAAAGTACGCAATTGCTGTTGATAGGCCATCGCGGTTTTTATGAATTCAGACTGCTCAACCACAGGCGGGTTAGAAACTATAGGTCCTTTCATGTCATCAGGTAGTAAAATATCGGCTGGGGGTTGTGCACTACGATTGGCGTCATTGGCGTGGGCTAT
>CAZRWM010000048.1:0-15976 GCA_964603885.1 uncultured bacterium | reverse complement strand
TCCTCTAGGTGTGCGAACCGCATCAAAAATATAAGCCTCAGTCATAAAATCCTCCATAAGCAAGCTTTATTTTAGCTGGATAAATGTTTGAAATCCAGTGAGTCATTTAAGCTTTACAAAATAAAAAAACCTCTTTATTTGCCTATTACATGCTGCTGTCTTATATTTTTGAAATTCAAATTTTTTGAAAGGTGCAAGGCATGGAATTCAGAAAACTCGGTAATACGGATCTTGATGTCAGTGTAATTTGTCTCGGAACCATGACGTGGGGGCAACAGAATAGTGAAAAAGAAGCTTTCGAGCAGATGGACTATGCGCTGGAATGTGGTGTTAATTTTTTTGATACAGCTGAGATGTATCCAGTCCCTCCTACTCCCAATACGCAGGGTTTGACTGAGAAGTACATAGGAAACTGGTTTGAATCTAGAAAGACTCGCGATAGAGTTATTTTAGCAACCAAAGTAGCAGGGCCAGCAGAATGGTTACCTTACATAAGAAATGGCTCTGGTCTGGATAGAGCAAATATCGAAGCCGCGATTGACGCCTCGTTAATACGGTTAAAGACAGATTATATTGATCTATATCAATTACATTGGCCAGCTCGTAATACTAATTTTTTTGGCCAGCTTGGCTACCAGCATTTAGATGATAATTCGACACCAATCGAAGAAACGCTTCAGATATTAAAAGAACTTATAGATGCAGGCAAAGTAAGACATGTTGGTCTTTCTAACGAGACTCCTTGGGGGGTTATGGAGTTCCTTCGTCTGGCAGAGCAGAAAAGCCTACCAAGGATGGTATCAATTCAAAATCCATATAATTTATTAAATAGAACATTTGAAATAGGTTTGTCTGAGGTAGCTCACCGTGAAAAAGTAGGGCTTTTGGCTTACTCACCACTGGCCTTTGGAGCATTGAGTGGTAAATATTTGAACGGGCAGAGACCTGCGCGGGCTCGGATGACCTTATTTGATCGATTCACGCGGTATTTAGCAGACAAAGCGGAAATGGCAATCGAGCGCTACGTCGCCCTCGCTGCAATGTATGATCTTGACCCTTCGCAAATGGCTTTAGCATATGTAAATAAACGCTCTTTTCTAACAAGCAATATTATCGGTGCTACTACGATAAAGCAGTTGCAAGATAATATAGAGTCGATTAATTTGGAGCTCCCAGAAGAGGTTTTGAATGGGATCGAAGAAATTCACAAGGATATCTGTAATCCGTGCCCTTGAAAATACGGGTTAGAGTTTCGATAGATGAGCTATGTATTGGCTTTTATTTTTGATCCTATCTAGCACTTCAAATACTGAAGATTTTCAGAATCGTAGTGTCAATGAAAACTCAATACAGCATTTGCATATTCGATATCTTGTAGATCGTAAACTTATGCCTGATGGTAAGTTAAATTTGATCTATCCAAACTCAAAAATTAGTCGACAGAAAAGTGCCATACTCGCATATAACTTTCTTCGACACGTAGTTGAAGATCGTGGTTATAAATTAAGGTCTCAATGGTTAGGTGCGCGACCCGAATATCAAGATGTTCACAAAATTCATTTTTTACGAGGAAGACTAATGTTTCTTCTAGATTATGGAATTTTCGCAGAAACGGGCTGGCACAATTTCGAATCTCAAAAATTTTTGAGTCGGTATGAATTGGTTCGCTTGGGTTATGAAATATTGCGAGCTCTAGAAAAGATTCCCCACATAGAATTAAATCCAAGAGCTATACCCATTAAACGTCTTTTCAAGGACGTACCTAATTGGCATTACGCAGCTCCGATGCTTGTAGCATTAAATAATTTGGGGATCATCATTGAAAATTGGGGCCAAAATTTTCAGGGTGATGATGAGGTGGATAGATTTGAAGTTGCTCGTTTTATGGTAGGAATTATTCAATTTATGAAGCGCAATCCACCAGAAAAATTACAACAATGAACAAATTACCGATCTACTTTTTATTTCAGTCTTCGAATTGTACCGAAAAAGCTTTGGGGACTATCTTCAAGAAAATGAAATGAACGAAAGTGATTAGTTTTATGAATCCATATCAATCCGCTTAGTCGATGTCGAGGGGCTCCCAATTGTTTACCTATATTTCTATTATGATCAAAAATGACTTGCGTGGGTGTAGATCTTAACTGAACTATTTGATTACCCCCGAGTTTATATTCTATGGCGTCTCTGATTTGCCTAGCTTTTTTTCTGGCTTCGTATTTTGCCTGAGAACCTATTCCTAGAAAACTCTTTCTATTTGAAAAATAGACAATTTTGATACCTGTATTTTTGATCTGTAGAAGGGTTTCAGAGTTTTTACGAAACCATCGAATACTCCTATCCCACGAACTATTTTCAACAAAAAAATAAATAGTATTTTCAACGAGTTTATTTTCTGGCCCCCATTGATAGAGCAAGTTAGACTTATTACTCTTCAAAAGTAGTTTGAGCTCTTCCGATTCGATATTAGGATTACAAAAAACGGTACAGCAAAAGAGACAGAATGTTATCCAAATCATAGTGAGATTATTTCAATTTGCTAGGGTTTTAGCTCCTGTATCCATTTTTGAGAGCGATTTACAGCCTTTTCCCAGCCTTCAAGCAGGCTGCGCGCATAATCTGACTCTGGTTGGAAGCATTTATCTTCTGTCCACATTTCAGCGATGGCAGCTTGACTTTTGTATACACCTACGGCAAGACCGGCAAGAAAAGCAGCTCCCATGGCTGTAGTTTCAATTATCTTTGGTCTACTAACAGGAGTATTTAACAAATCCGCCTGAAATTGACAAAGGTAGTTATTGGCGCAGGCTCCACCGTCCACTCGAAGACGATTCAGCTTTTGACCCTGTTCAGACTGCATACAATCCAAAACTTCCTGACTTTGGAAAGCAATAGCCTCTAAACTTGCTCTAACTATATGTTCGCGCTTTACGTCACGAGTTAATCCCATGATTGTACCTCTAGCATATGGATCCCAGTAAGGGGCCCCGAGTCCGACGAATGCAGGCACAATGAATACTCCGGCTGAGTTGGGTATCGATAACGCCATGGCCTCAGTTTGAGATGCATCTTCAAAAAGTTCTAAACCATCCCTAAGCCACTGAATAAGTGCACCAGCAATAAAAACAGCACCTTCCAGAGCATAGGTCGTTTGCCCATTGATACGCCATCCAACTGTTGTCAGAAGGCCGGAGTCGGAACGCACAGGCTTCTGACCCGTGTTCATTAACAAGAAGCATCCGGTTCCATAAGTATTTTTAGCCATTCCAGGTTCAAAGCAAGCTTGTCCGAAAAGAGCGGCTTGCTGGTCACCGGCGATACCGGCAATAGGTATATTAGCGCCCAAAAGATCAATTTTAGTATGAGCAATAACACCTGATGAATCTACCAGCTCGGGAAGGGTATTTATAGGTATTTCAAACTTTTGCAATAGTTCTTCATCCCAATGCCCCTCAAATGTATTAAACACCAATGTCCTTGAAGCATTCGAAGTATCTGTTACGTGTTTTTCACCACCCGTTAGATTGTATATTAGCCAAGAATCTACGGTACCAAAAGCTAACTCTCCATTACGCAATGCTTCTGCCACCTCCCGATTATTTTGAATCATCCATCTCATTTTAGTACCGCTAAAATAGGCATCAGTTACGAGTCCAGTTCTTTCACGAATAACTTTATCAAATCCCTCGTTCTTAAGTTCTTCGCAGTAGTCTGCTGTGCGTCTACATTGCCATCCAATTGCATTTCCTATGGCCCTTCCACTCCGCTTATTCCAGGCCACAGTAGTTTCACGCTGATTAGTAATTCCAATAGCCGCAATATCTGAAGCTTGTAGATTGGCCGACTGCAGACACTTGCGCATTGTTCGTAGTTGTGAACTCCAAAGATCTTCAGGACGCTGTTCGACCCATCCATCTTCGGGATACAAACACTCAATTTCCTCACTAGCAGAGGTTATAACGTCACCTTCGGAGTTGAACAATATTGTTCTGGAGCTGGTCGTACCCTGGTCTAGGGCCATAATAATATTTGGCATACTGATCCTTTCGAGATTTCATTTTGGCGTACTATGCTATTCCAATTCAAGTTATTGCTTGGAGAAATAGTACATATATTTTATATTTATGTGAATTTTAGCTAATTCGAGAGGTAAAAATGGAGATTTCAGAAGCCGTTTTAGAGATGAAAAATAGCGTATCTCAACGTGATTGGGACGGATTAGAAAAACATTATGTAAAGGTCGCAGAAGACTCCGACATCATGGCATCTGATTTAGTGGCTAGAATGTATGCTCTTGATTTTAGGTCTTACGAAGACGCTATTCAAGAAGGTCTAGGAAAAGCGGTCGAAGAGGCTCAGACTAGTCATGACAATGTGAAAGCAATCTATTTCCAGTTTTCATTGTTTAAGATGTGGCGCTCACAATTTCAGTTGTGCGAGGACTACATACCGGGCAATAAATTAAACGATGCTTGGGCGCATGATTATTTGTCGCGTGTCAGGGGCCCGTCATTTCCAATATTGTCTGATTTGTATCAGCGGACGAACCTTCTTGAAGAAAGTAAAGCGAGTTTGGCTGTGGGTTTAGCATTAGTAGCTAAGACAATGGCTTCAGTGGGCCGGGCTTTTGACCGTTTCTCCGAGGAAAACGAAGGTGGATTTCCCTATGCTTTCTGCGCGTCATTTAGTGGACAAGACCCGGTATTTCGTATAGCGGAATTATCTTAAGGGGAAGCCGTTGGTCCGATTTGTGTGGCTAGCGATAAGCCTGCTAATATTCAACTGGTCTAATTCGCTATCGGCGGACTCAAGTAATCAACACTACTCCCTGTATTCATCGCTAGACCAACAGACGGAAGTGACTTCCACCCCGGTGTTTGTTGAAAGTTCACAACAGACACCCCTGCTTACGAGTGCGACTCCATCTATAAAAGCTACTTCAAAGCTCCAGTGGTCATTACAGAGTGCCGTAAGCCGTAATTTACCTCAACCTCATCTGCCATTTGTACGATATGAACGAAGTGAGTTGGCGTACCAACCTCATTTTGAGGATATTCTTTATTTTTCTTGTGAAGCTTGGATACCAGATTACTTAAAGGAAGCACCAAAAATTCTTCTAGCAGAGCAGGCTCGTGACATACTGACTGAGTACTACGTAGTTCCATATCCGGAATGGCGCAATAATTATCCTAAATCTGGTGGATTTACTTACTACACAAGGTTAAAATTCCCGGATAACAATAACTTACGCCTGCTAGTTCACGAGTTCGGTGTGGCAATAGTATTGTACCCTGATGGGGGCGCGGTTTTTCTAGCTAAAAACCTTTATGAGTACCAGATTGACCTAGCTAAAAAGTATAAATTTCGATTACGCACGGATGAAATTTGACTTAGTTATACAGGAAGCTTATGAGTATTTTTGCTGTTTATGGTGGGAGTTTTGATCCACCCCATGACGGCCACCTTAAAGCTTTCAAACTACTAATACAGCAGAAGCTTTTGAATGGAATTGTTTTTTTACCATCAGGAGGGAATCCCTTCAAAAAGGTCTCCAGTTCCTCTGCCGATCGAGAGAAATTAATATCGAATTGGTTTATGGATTTGATGACAGAAATTGACGCTAAAAAAATCTCGGATGATCAGTGGCTTGTGCGAGAAAAGACTTTAATCCTAGACTTTCAGGCATTAAGAAATCAGGAGTCTAGTACCCTAAGTTCTTTGGAGCGAATCGAAAGTTATAAATTAGCTGATGAGCTAGTTATTGTTATAGGTAGTGATTTGGTAAATCAAGTACAGAGTTGGCAATTTTCAGAGCAACTAATCCAGCGCTACTGTTTCTTGGTAATACCTCGTGGAGGCTATCAGAGAGTTTTTCCGGCGAGTTTTCGTGAGCTCGCAATGGATCTTTCAAATTTTCAACCTTGTGAACTATCAAGTACAATGTTAAGAGGTGATCACGACAAATCTTATGAATAGGTATGTACTAATACTTATGGTTTTTATAGGTCACTTGGTACATTAGAAGCTGCTAGTTTTGCGGCTCGTCAAGCTTACGAGGAGAGTATTCAAACCTTTTGTGTAGAGGATTATAATTCAAGCAAGAGTTATTCAAGGAGGTCGCTCGACGCGGTCATTCAGAGGCTCATTATTTTCTAGGTAAAGCTTTAAGCCTGAAGCGATCGAATCAATGATAGTAACTTTAGCACATCATAAAAGAGCCAGTGAAACCTTAGAGATTATGGATTTAGATAAGGATTTTTATGCTGCTGAGTATCTTCGTGGTGTAATTGTGAACTCACTACAAGGCGCTCATATATTTCGTAAAGATTTACAGATAGCATTTGAGAAGGGGTTACATTGGGAACCAGGAGAAGCGGTTTATGGTGATTTTGTAGCACAGGCTAGAGCTTCGCAGCAAAAATGATTGGAACGATGGGGCATAAAAGGTCCACTAAGCCGATATAATCTACTGGAGGATTACGTATGATGATTTTTTTATTAATAGTGCTTTTTGGTCCCGTCATTTTTATGATAGCTATTTGGCCATTTACTTTGATTGTAGGAAAAAGAAATTCTAATAAAATTCCTGCTCGGGCTCGTTATTTAAGCATTAGCATCTGGCCTTATGTCTTTTATGGCTCTCTCATACCACTTTGGCTAACTTTATGGATACCAAGTTGGTTGATCTATTTCTTATTACCTGATGTGCTTGCGGGAATTATTATGCTAACTATTTGGTTAGTTGCGTTATTTGCCGAAGCAGGTTTGTTTTTTTATTATATTCCCGGCTGGCTGAGTGTCACCTTAGAGTGGACTGAGATGCAAATGAATTTATTAGCAGCTTTATTGTTGATTCCATATTTAGCACTTATTTTTTATGTGTTTAACGAAGCAAATACGCTAGAGCATTTGTTAATGAGATTCTATTAAATTCTTTGGCTTTCTACTTGATGTCCCAGGCGCAACCATAAGGAAATCATCATCAGTATAAGTACAAAGGTAAACGGTAGCGCAAAAAGTAAAGCCGCTGCCTGAATAGCACCAAGACCGCCACCAAATATTAGAACCATAGTCACTAGTGACATTACGATTCCCCATATCACTTTCATTTTTAATGATGGATCTAGATCTCCTTCAGAGGTCATCATGGCAATTACAAAAGTTGCCGAATCGGCAGAGGTTATCAGAAAAACTAAGATTAAGAACAGACTGACAGTACTAGTCAAAGTTTCCAATGGAAACTGCTGAAGAAGAAGAAATAGAGCTGCAGCACTATCAGTTTTTACTTGGGTGGCTAGTTGATTAAAACCGTTCATATCCAAGTGAATAGCGGCACCTCCAAAAGTTGCGAACCACATTAGAGAAAAAACAGTTGGAATAATGAGACTACCAACCACAAGCTGCCGAATTGTACGTCCTTTAGATATTCTGGCAAGAAATATACCGACGAACGGAGCCCAAGCAATCCACCAAGCGAAATAATTGATTGTCCAGTTACCCATCCACTTTTCGTAGTTTGGGACCATGGGAAGTGTTTGGAAGCTTAAAACGAATATTTCGTTAATATACTTTCCAATACTATCTACGAAAAGTTTAAGTATAAAAAGTTTAGGACCTACTAAAAATACAAATATCATTAATAAGATTGCTATAACAATATTAAGATTCGAAAGTATTTTAATGCCTTTATCTAGTCCGGTAGTGGCCGAGATAAGAAATAATAGGGTGACAATAGCCAGAACTGTAATCTGCAAATTATTTCCGTCCAGCGGAATTTCGTATACTAAATTTAGACCTTTTGCAAATTGCTCTGTGCCCATTCCGAGAGAGGCTCCCATTCCAAAAATCACTGCGAGAGTCGCCGAGATATCGCAGAAAGCGCGCAGCACGGTTTGTAATTTCGCATTCGCAAATAATTCAGGTATACAGCTAGAAACGAGATACTTCTTTCGCCTTCGAAATCCAAAGTAGGCAACTGCAAGTGCTCCTATGGTATAAATAGCCCAGCCGTGTAGGCACCAGTGCAAAGCCGTATAAGTCATTGCCATTGATCCAGCTTGTGGTGTTCTAGGTTCGCCAACAGGAGGTGATGTGTAATGCAACAAAGGTTCGGCGCCACCCCAGAATAAAAGGCCGCTACCCATTCCTGCTGCAAATAACATAGCCGCCCAGCTTGTATCTGAAAATTCGGGTTTTTCATTCGGATTACCTAACACCACATTACCGAATCTAGAAAAGCCTAAATAAACAATAAAAAGTAGAAATGAGGTACTGGCTAAAAGGTAAAACCAAGATAAGTTTGCTATGGTGCTGGCTCTTATTTTAGAAGCGATTGATTCAATTTGATCAGCATTCATGAGGGCAGCAACCACGAATATTAAAATAACTGTTAGACTTATTATGAAAGTAACACTGATGAGATTTCTATCTTCGGTTTCAATTTCTTTAAGAGGACGCGTTTCACGACTCACTTCACGCTGAAGAAGCTGAGCCCGAAGACTCAATGTGGCTTCTGAGATAAGGTCTTGATCTCCGCTGCGTCGGTACTGCTGTCTTAGATAATTTTCGTAACTAGAAAGCTTCTCTTCGAGTTCTTCACCACTAGAAGCAGTTTCTTTAATGTCATTAAACCTATCATGAATTCGATCCGCCATTTCTTTGTCGGTATTACCACTAAATTTACGGCGATCATCTTTGTGCAAAGGATTATTATTCTTATCTGATACTGACATTAAAACCACGGCAGTCTAACACATGCTATGTGAACCGGCCAAAAGATGGTTTAGTTAAGATTCTTGTAGATCAACAATTCTCGAACTTTAGTATTCCACTGATCCGTAAATTCTAATTGGTTGAGTCCTGTAACTTGTTCAAATAAGTTAGCGAACGTAAAGGAGAATGTTAGCTGGTTTAGATTATCAAGAATTTCTGCTAGATTACTTTCTTGGTCCAGGTACTCAACCATGCTTCTGGCCATCAAATACATTTGATAATTCTGGATTCTAGTTGGTAGATTATTGCCATTAAATAATAAATTACTTTCAATCAGAGTATTCATAATTTTACGATCTTTGATGGAGAATTCACGGGGCTCTAAGTACATCGCTACTCCTTCAATAAACCAATGAGGAACGGAACCCATACCGTTGGTTTTTAATAGTAATAAATGATGATTATATTCATGCCAGATTGTACTACGTAACTTTTCCGGAAAGCTGAAATTGTTAGACTCATTAAGTCGAATGTAAATTTCATCAGAGTTTAGGGTCCGCATTCCAATACTGAATTTATTTCCAGATGCATGAATATAATTTTGATCGGTTAGAACATTTACTCGAGTTTTAAGCTCGGGGTAAAAATTAAAAATTCGCCCAAGTTCAACGTAAGCTTCGTTTAAAATTTGCAAAATAGTTGGTATGTATTTGAGATATTTTTCGTTATCTATTTGTACCTCGAAACTGCTTGATATCGCTACATCAAGCTTGTTACCAATGGTGTATTTTTGTGAAGCTTGAATTTTTAGCTGTTTTTCACTGTATACCAAGGGTCGAAGAGTTTCTAATTGTTCAAGAGACTCCAAAGCTTCTCCTGGTTGGTCGTTTTTCATGTAATAACGAGACAGCGTTTCCCAATGCTTTGGATTCTGAGGTTCCAGATTTATCAGTTTTTTAGTACGGTAAATGGCTCCTTGAAAATTTTGCATCTTTGCATATAGGTAAGCAATCCTGTGTTCATATTTTGCTCGATTGATTTTCGAAATATATTTTGAATTGGATTCCAGTAGATTACTCGCATCAAAAAATTGTTTATTTTGTATGTAGGCCGTAGCTAGAGAATTCAATGTTGTCTCATTTGGTCTGAATTCAAATGCTTTACGATATGAAATAGTTGCTTTTTGAAAGTTATTATTTTTGGTGTAAAAACGTCCCATTGATCGGTAATAATTTGCCCACCATATTGTGATGTCGAGTTGAGGGTATTTATCTTGGAGAGTAAGTAGTTTTTTTTCTGTATCTCTATATTTATCTTGTTGAATCAGATTTTTACATTCTCGTAGCTCGTTATTAATCTCTTTAACCTCTCGACCAGTAAATGATTTTGTTGCCAGAGCGGTAGCACAGAATATTAAAAAAATGATTATCCGCATACATTAATGCTAAGCTTACTTGCGAGATGCGACAAGACTTTGTCAGATAAATAACACATAGATTTCAGTACAGGTCGTCAAATAGCATGTGTGTATAATCTTCAAGTAGATTCAAGAAATTTGTATTTATTCGATGTTGACCTATATTTGGTGTACTAATAATGTACACACTCTGATTGAAACAGAGTTCTAAATATCTCTCCTGTATATTTAAATGGAAATATCCCTCTTTGAGGTCAGTAACAAGGGTTTCATATTTATCTGAAATTCCTAGAAATTTTAAGTTTCGCGAATTCAAAACATCCTGGATCACATCAATATATATCGTCTGGCAATATCTTAAATAATTTTCCAATCGTTGTGTATTTGGAATGTCTTCTGATTCTTCCGGATCAATTTCACTGAGCCAAAATAAATATCTTGAAAATAAATTTAATACTGCCTGTGAATTTAATAAATCATAATTTTTCGGAATTGAAATGGAATAGCTTCGGCTTTTCGATATCCATGTGAAGTCATTCCATCGGTCTAAATCCAGCACTACTTTGTGGGAGTATGCATACTGATCTTCCAATAAAAATTCAGCGTATTTACTGCCAGTGCTTGGGTCGGTGAATATTTTGTAATTTGAAGCAGAAGGAACCAAGTTAACATCACGGAAGTGGTTTATAAAAAGATTAGCTACTTCAGTAAGAGCGAGTGGCATGACTCGATGGTACATTGCAGTGGACCGATTTTAGTGGTGATTGATGTTTAATTATACCAGACACGGGCCCCATGAATCGTGCTGGGCGCGCCATCGTTTTATAACTTGCATCCCGTCTACCGGTAGAAGCAGTTGTGGAATGCAAAGGCTTCTAGAAATTCTAGACGCGAACCAAAACTTGCCTCCAATATCGCATCAATGGGCCCGAGCAAAGCTTCAGTGCCAATAACCGTTAATATCATAACGAGACACAGCGAAAAACACGTTTGCAGGACCGCGGAATAAGCTGAAAATCTTCCAGCGGAACTATCAAAACCGTTAGCAGGAAAAAGTTCTGCAACTCGTGGATATATGAAAGTTCCAGTAATACCGGTCCACAGTACGAGTCCGTACGTTATCCAGGGATTGTTTGTTAAAAATACAGATAACTGGAGAAAGTATTGAGTTATAGAAGAGATTTCGACGGGGAAAGCTACCATAACTGCCAGGGCAGCAGGGCCCACAACGGTTAAATAAACCACGAAGGATATCCAAGCCAGGCACTGGATGGCGTAAGTGAAGGTAAATAGTAAGCGAAGTCTGCTTGTTTCTTGTGGTGTTTCCATCAGAATCCCTTTCAAACTTATTCCAATTTTTGTTGTACGTACTAAAATTATAACGGGCGAGACCAAAAATGGCCAATCCTGGTCGAAATGAAACCTTTTGTTTTTGGGAAATCTAATATCATATAAGTATAATGACCCATTAATCATATCATTCGGAGAACTTATGCAAAGTTTGACACGCGAGCAATTTCAGGTTCATCTAAAACGTATCCTTAAGTCGCCAGATTCAGCCGTGGACGTACTTCAGGATATCTTCGCTCAATTAGAAGCATTCGAGCCGGGTTCTGCACTGAATCAATCAATGAATAAATGGTTTGGTCACAATACTTTAATTGGGGCGACTTCACCAGCTTCTCTGATTTCATGGTTAGGTGATACGAATGAAGCTGTTATGAATTGGGTGATCGAGGATTCAGTAAATTCCTGTATGGCAGCCACAGGTATAAAAACTTTGAGGGCTAACGATCTTGAAAAATCGTGTCATCAGATAAAGGATTTATACGCAACCTTAGAGAATCAGATGTCCGATGTTTGCGATTTAGTCATCTTGATTCAAAAGTTTAATTTAAATGGATGCATCGCTTTAATGGATGCAATTGAAATTCTGGATGCAGTAGTTCGTGAAAGGATTTCAGTATCGGACGGTTTGCGATCTATGCAAGGTATGATGCGAATTATGGAGCTCTACGTTGTGGGTAGTGGTTCGCGATGGCCAGTTCATCAGGGTACTGTAAAGGTTTTTGGTTTTGAAGTTAGTGCCCGATTAGTGGCAATTCTTCTCAAAAAAATGATCCTAGCAGATAATGTAGTTGATACCAAAGAGATGAACAAATACTATGATTTTTTGGGTAATCGGTATTCTATACCGCCGGATCAGGCTCAGTGGATATTTGAAGCCGCTCCTGTGAGTTTTGATATTCGTCAAGTTTGTCATGATATTTCTTCTCTTCTGCAAACCGAAAGGGTGAAAGAAGTGTATGCGGGACTTGAGGAAATCGCTTTAGCGGATGAACATTTCGACAATCGTGAGAAACAGTTACTTAATTTTATCCGTTCAGGCCTAAATATTTGAGCTTAGGGTCGACATCACTTTATGCAACTTTTCTGGAGCTTTGATGAAACCACTTGATCGCGATGATTTTGAAAACTATCTACAATTGATGCTAGATAAGCCTGATAAGTGCAGGGTGCTTGCTGGTGAACTTATTAGCAAGCTGGACACGTGTGAGCCTGGCGTAGCTCTTGGCAAATCTATGAATCAATGGTTTGGACACAAAAGTTTACTTGGAGCGACTTCTCCGGCTTCATTGATTTCTTGGCTCGATGCCAGTACATCTCCAACTATGAAATGGGTAATTCGTGACTCAGTTAGTTCCTGTATGGCATCAGTTGGTATCGAGAATTTACGAGAATTGGCGACCTATCGAGCGGGAACCATTATTGCCAGCTTGCAGAGGCAAGCTAATTTACAAATATCAGAGAAGAAACAATTTTTAGAATTAGTAAAAGTATTAAATCGGTCAGCCTGTATCGATTTAATTGACGCCATTGAATTAATCGATGCAGTTATTTGTGAACGGATAGACCTAGTTTTGGCTGCATCGAATCTTCGTGGAATGTTGAAGGTTATAAAACTTTATGTTTTAGAGAGTGGAGATAACTGGCCAATACATCAAGGGAGTATAAAAGTCTTTGGATTTGAGGTTGGTGCACGATTGATCGTGATTCTTCTGAAAAAAATGATTATGGCGGATCAAGTAGTTGACCCGAAAGAAATGGTTACTTTCTACAAAATATTAGGTCAGCGTTATTCAATTCCTCCTGAACAAGCTCGATGGATTTTTGAAGCAGCACCACTTGATTTTGATATCGCTATCGTTTGTCGAGATGTCCTTGGATTTTTGCATCCGGAGAAGGTCACTGAGGTTTATGATATTTTGAAGGCTATTGCTATAGCTGATAATCACTTCGACCAAAGCGAACAGAAATTATTGGGCACTATTCAGGATTGTTTAACAATACAAATGAGTATTGGTGGTATATCTCAGGAGGACGACTAAATGCAATATGACTTAATTGTTATTGGTTCTGGCCCTGCAGGCGAGAAAGGTGCTGCGCAGGTAGCGTATTTTGGGAAAAAAGTAGCTCTTATCGAACGACACAAAGTATTTGGAGGTGCAGCAGCCAATACAGGAACACTTCCAAGTAAAACTTTGCGTGAAACAGCATTAATGTTAAGTGGATTGAAAGCCCGTAAATTGCATGGTTTGGATCTTTCTATCCGGAGAGAATGTACAGTTCAAGACTTTTTACGTCACGAAAAGCAAGTAGTTTCAGCGGAGCAAAGTAGAGTAGAGGCGAACTTAATTAGTCATGGTATAGATATCTACTATGGTGATGGTAGATTTAAGGATTCTAATACTGTCGAAGTTATTTCAGAAAACGAAGTTACTACAATCACGGGTACCAAAATTTTAATCGCGACAGGTTCGTCGCCCTTTCGACCTGATACCATACCTCCTGCGCATCCTTCCATTTATGACTCTGATACGATCTTAAGCTTAAAGCGTATGCCAAGAAAGATGGTTGTCATTGGAGGTGGGGTCATAGGTTGCGAGTATGCTTGTACATTTGCAGCTTTGGGTGTAGCCGTTCATCTTGTGAATGGTAGAGATCAATTACTCACTTTTCTTGATGAGGAAATTCAAAAGGTTCTCAAGGATTCTATGAATGCTCTAGGCGTTAAATTTATTACACCCGAGCGGGTTGCAAGTTGTCTAATAAAATCTGATCAGGAAGTAGTTTTGACCATGGAGTCGGGTACCACAATTGATTGTGACACCGTTCTTCTGGCCTGTGGCAGACAGAGCAATACAAGTAAACTTCAACTAGAGCGGGCTGGTGTTCAGGTAGGTAAAAGAGGTTTACTTGAGGTAAACGAAGTTTTTCAAACTAACGCAGAACATATTTATGCAGCGGGAGACGTCATTGGCTTTCCGGCCTTAGCTAGTACTTCAATGGAACAAGCTCGTTTTGCAATGGATCACGCCTTTAAATTGGGTTATAAAAAGCAAGTAGCGCCAATTCCAGCCTATGGTATTTACACAATTCCAGAAGTTAGCATGGCTGGCTACACTGAATCGCAATTGCAAGATCAAAATATAGACTATGTTTGTGGCAAAGCCTATTACAATCAAAATGCTCGTGGAATGATTGTAGGTGATGAACATGGACTCCTAAAGTTATTATTTGAAAGAAAAAAAATGAAGCTCGTTGGCGTACATGTGATTGGTGAAAGTGCAAGTGAATTGGTTCATGCGGGACTAATTGCTTTAATGTCTGGAGCTAATAATGAATTGTTTATAAGTACTTGCTTCAATTATCCTACACTAAGTGAACTCTACAAATACGCCACTTACGATGCTATGGGAAAGGTGAATTCAAAATGATGCATGCATTTATTTTTGTGATGTTGACACTACTCAATTGCATATACGCCGATGATAAAAAAGCTCCTGAATCACTACAAATTGAAACCGAAGTCGAGATAATTAACGAGGTTCCTTCGCCAGATGATATGATGCTTATCTGGCCTAAAATACCTCCTAGTGGAGATCCCAAGGAAGTTAAGAAGGCGATTGAATCCCAGCGCTTACTTGATAAAATCAAGCACGGTGCGGTGGCGTTAAATACCAAGAAGAATGTGACATCTGGTACTAAAATTACAGATGACGGGAAATCGCATCTCAAAATACATGTGAATTCTAATGACAGCCTGGCAAACGTCCTTAGTAAAATGTCAGGGAGGGGGCATATTCCCCCAATTTTTATAATTGATCCTACTCATAAATTGTGGCATGAGAAGGTTTGGTTTACTTATGAAGATAAGCCAGATCCCCCGAAACTACTAAAGCAGATTGCCAAATCTTTCGGATTCATAGCCATGAAAGATGAAAATTATTATTCATTAAGTTCAAAGTTTTACAATAAGAGAGCCTTCAAGCCAGTAAGTCTAAATGTAGAGAAAATATCATTAGTTACTTTGATAAAGTCTATCTTGAAGTCGACAGGATTAAACGGAATAGTTTCTGAAAAATTGAGAGATATTGTGGTGACCGTTCAATTTAAAAAAGTTTCGGCGATACAAGCTCTGAGGGCAATAGTGAGTTCTCATAATTTAGAGTACCGAGTCATTGGTGACATTCATGTCATTTATCCAGCTACGAAGTAAAAATTTCCGTTTCGTAATGAAAGATATTACTGAGCTTATTAACTGAGTGTTAATCAATCTCACTTAGTCTTATTGTAAATAAAAATGACCCCGCATATTCACGGGGCCATTGATTCTGCTAATGCAAAGATTTTAGAATTGTGCAAACACTTGACCAGCATCACCGTAAGGAGCGTGCTCCTGAGTCCAGTAACTATAGCAGCTACCGTCTGGCAGGAAGATATAGGCATCTTGCCAACTACTATCCGGAGCCATTACACGAGCCATTTTTTCACCACCCTGGAATG
>CAZRWM010000047.1:10069-16022 GCA_964603885.1 uncultured bacterium | reverse complement strand
CTATTGAAAATGGCGAATATGAGGTGGCAGAAGAAGCCTACAGACAAACGTTACTCCAATCCGATATATCAAATAATCCCTCTAGGGTGCAAAAGATCAGTTTACAACTTGCCAGACTTCTCAAACGTTTAAATCGATACGAAGAAGCAGTAGCAATTTATGCTGGCCTTGATCTGGAAAATCACAAACCTGAGGTTCATTTAGAATATATTCGAATTTTGCATGATTCGGGAGCGAGTGGAAAAGCATTATCTAACTGTAAAATCCTACTCGAAAAAGATCCCAATTTTCTTAAGGCGGAATTAACCGCCGGGATGATTACAAAATCTAACGGTGATTATATGAATTCATTACTTCATTTTGATCGTTATTTAGCCTTGCGACCAAAAGATCCACTGGCACTTTTGGAAACTGGCAATCTATTGGAAAAAATGAAGCAATGGAAGCAAGCAAAAATATTATATGACAAATTATTAGATCTTCAGCCAGATAATCGCCAAGCTCTTCGAAATCGAGGTAACACACTCGTTCATATGGAACAATACGAATTGGCAGTTAAAGATTTAACGGCTAGTGGGATGCAAGCAATTCCATGGGTGGAGCGATTGTTACGATATGCGAAGGGTCAAATTGATGTAGCCCGAGCTAAAGATAATCAAAAGACGCTATCTGTAGCGGCTCAACCAGTATTGAAAAATAATTCACCAATGGTAGAGATAACACAAACTACAAAGTCTGCAAGCGAAAAGCAGATTAGTTCTGCAGCTCCGACCTCTTTAACCTCGCAATCTGAGATACAAATGATTGCTAAGCTTAGCCAAATTGAATTCGTTGAATTTAAGCCGGAGGGCCCAAAGAAAAGTGATCCTGAGGTTTCGCAATCCGTACAAAATGAGGCCAATATATCGAAAAAAACAATTGCAAAGAAAGCTAAGCCCAATAGAGTCTCAAAAAATCAAGAGCTTAGTCACTCTAAAAACCTCGAGATAACTACTTCGTTACCTCAGGCTCTCAAAGTTGATGGCGAGGTAAATTCACAAAAAGCTCAACTTGAAGAAATATCCACTACAGAAATCAATTCGGAGACTTCTACTAAACTATTACATTCCAAAAAGTCTATGGCTTCTAAAGTCAAGCCAAAACCAGCCAGAAAATATGATGCTGTTTTACCAACCAAGGGTATGGAGCTAGTCGAGAATCGAAACTACCAAAGAGCTTTACCCATTCTTAGATTAGAGGTTAAGCGCTATCCTAAGAACCAAGCAATCAGTAATGCTTTAAGAGTGACGCTGCAATCTATGAGTTTGTTTGATGATATTTTAACAGAGCTCAACAGAATACTTGAGTATCATCCCAATGATTACAATACGCACTTAATTCGTAGTTTTTATCTATTGGAAAGCGGCGAAATAGAGGCCGCTCTTGAAATCACTCTACGAGAAACAGACCCCTTTGCTTTGTATATTCGAGCAACTGCCATGAAAAAATTAGGACGCTTTAAGGATGCTCAGGTTCTACAAGAAAGATTAGAGAGTCTCGATAAAAGATTCTCCGACCATCAAACGGGAAGGTTTCTATGGCTAGTTAAGTTGAAAGATTATCTTTTTGCATATCCACTTGGTAAAAAATTGATTCAGGCTAATCGTCCTTGGCTTAGTTTTCCAATGGCAGTAGTTTCAAGAGCTTTAGATTACCCGGTAGAAGCTGTCCTATATTTAACTCAAACCGTCCAGGATGACCCTAAGCATGCGAGAGCCTACTTTGAGTTATCGCAAATCATGGATCAGCTAGACAGGCCAGAAGACCGAGACATTTTCCTTCAGAAAGCTCTTAGTATTGAACCATCAAATGACCAATACAAATCCTATCACCAACAACTAGCCCTCAAGAATCCTTAGCAAATTCAAGCCTGAGTTCCTCATTGATAATGATCGCTTCTTCAGAAAGCAGCACTGGTATTCCCTCTCTGATGGGATACACCACCGTACGATCTTGCGTCATCAATCCACCCGATAGGTTATAATTAACAGAATTACCACTACGATGAAACAAAGTTCCCTCATTTTGAGCTTCGTTAAGAATACCCAATTGTTCGACTGAGATTGTACTCAAGTCTTGATGCGTTTCGGGACAGCAAATTATAGCTAATAAATCTTCGTCAATACACATAATAATTCCTCAAAATTCTGCCTTAGTTATATCAAAGGTAAAATTAAATACACTTGTCTGGGAGGACAAATTGGTGTAATCAACCTTATAGGGGTGCTGCATATAGGAAGCTTGAGATAGACTAAAGTCCAACCTCAAACGAGTCGCGAATATCAAGTGATCATGCTCACTCAATATATTTAGTTGCCGTAACGAATTTCCCAAAGTCTCGGTGATTATATCGCTGTCTCTTACTTGCCAAAGGCAACTTAATATCTGACCTACCAATGGAGTAAAAACATACGGATCTTTGAGTTCGATGCGCTCAGGTATGTAAAAATGAGAGGGAATAGCCCTTATACATTGAGACAAAATAACCTCGTTACCAGGGATTACTGCAAAACGCATCGCCCTAAAAAGTAGCGATTCCAGCAGAAGTTTTTCAGTTGAGGTATACCGATGAAGCACAACAGGGGTCAATCTTGGTAGAAACGGTTCAAGCTTGCGCGCTAATACCTGCATTCCTTCTATTTGGGCCTCTAATTTCTTATCTTTACTTGAAACCATCTTGCTAAACATCCATGGAAAAATAAAATGAAAATCTGAATATGCAGTAAACTGTTCTATTGTTCAAGATTTGTTATATAAATAATCTATTTTTAAGAGTAAATAATTTTTCAATAAAGCGCATAAGACCTCAAATGAATATTTTAATCACGCTATATTGGAAATATTTTAAATTCATTATTCCACTCTGGTTTTCATGCTTTTACTTGAATTATTCGACGACACACTCCGATTTCTCGAGTGCGAAGTATCTTTGTCATCTTCAAAATCAGCAACGACAATGGCGCTCTCTATCTCCAATAGAATTTTTAACAGACTTAAAATTTGTTACTGCAAATGTGAATACATTTTTCGAAGATCATGAAGTCATTTCCAGAATATTTAATGCCAAAAAAATACTTGATAAATTAAGTTCCAATGAATGGAGATTAAGCATTGAAGAAGCTAAATACCTAGATGTTCTGCTCAACTCGAGTATTTTCGCGAAACCAACATTACAAAAAAATCTAAATCACTGCAGAAGTCTTCTAAATAAATGGTTCGCTGACTCAAGTTCAAAAACAGCCCGGTACTTTTATCATGCATTTCATTTACTGCTTAATCCGTCTACATATGTAGCACATAAAAATTTACTGTTTTCTAATAATCCCCCAAATTCCGGAAATCTTGCCTCGTCATTTTTGTGTTTTATAAAACAAATGTACTTTACTCCGGAAAAGGAACTCAGGATTTTCTTTTATCAGATGAATCAACCTCAAATAATCGAAGCCATCGAGAACTTAGCTTACTGGATAGGCCCGCAACGTATAAAAATAATTTTGGAGGAAGATTATTTGCTTAAAGATAAATTAAGAGAAGATCCATCCGATCATCTAACAGCGCTAAAACGTTTGCTTAAATGCGGTATTTCAGTACGGACTGATAAATCTATCCATTCAAAAGGAAATGGTGAATCGCATCATAAGTTTTCGGTAATAGGTGAGGACCATGTGTTCACAGGTTCATGGAATCCTACGTTGAGCGGAACTAATAGAAATTTCAATCATGCATTCTGGTTAAATTCAACCCAGTTAGCAAAACTTTATAAACTTGAATTCGAGCAAATATGGAGTGGTAAGTCGCAGTCTCGTAAAGATAGTCAATGGGACTATCGATGGATAAAAATCGATGGTGGACAAGCTAGAGTTTTTTTTGCACCGCAGGATCCATTGAAAGATGTAATAATCAGCATGCTGCAACGAGCTAAGAAAAAGATCTTGATAGGATTATTCTTTTTCACTGATCCAGATATCCTTGACTTATTGCGAATAAAAAAGGCCTCTGGCGTCAAAGTTAATATTGTTATGGATAACCTCGGCATAGGTAGTCGAGTAGCTCAAAAAAATAAATCTCTTGCTCAGATTCTCAAAAAATTTAATCTTGAGCATTGGAGCGATGATAGCGCTGGTCATTGGCACCATAAGGCTGCTGTAATTGACGGAAAAAGGATAATAAGCGGGAGCGCAAACTGGAGTAAGTCAGCTTTTACCAAAAATGATGAGAATTTACTTCAAATTGATCACCCTGAGCTGGCTAAACAATTGGAAAGTATTTTAGGGGCGAAACAATCATTCAAGCACTGGATTCCTAGAGTAAGCGATATCACAAAAGAATGGCTCATTCCAAATTATTGGAGAATTATACGAGAAGGAAGTTTGTTAAAAGTACAATTACCTCCTGATTTCCATGATTGGCAAATAAGATTAAACGGTACTCCAGTCAAAACAAAGATTTCAACGTCAAATTCCTTAATTTTTTCTGTTCCTAAATTCTTTGAATCCAAAAAAGATGAATTAATTGATTTATTTCACCCAAACCTTAAACGTCTACATTCTATATTTTTCTCTAACCACGATGGTGTATTGGATAAGAAATCACTTTCATTACTGAAGTCTCAACTTGTAGTTGGAGATACAAGTAAGTGCCATCCAGGTAAACCAGATGATGATTTCTGCTTTAAGTCTAAATTAAATTTTAAGGGATGCATACAAGCCAAAATCAATGATTGGCAGGCTGAACCTTGGGAAAATTGCTATTAGTTAAGGAGAATACGTAAAAAATCCTAATAAAAATACCATTTTGCTCCGTTGTAACAACTACAAGGAGTGGTGAAATTATGAAACAGGGACCTATAACATTTGTGATGATCGGTGTTTTTGCATTAGTTGTATCCTTGATTTCGAACAATAAAATCGTTAAAGAACAAACTGTTAAGGCTAGAAGACAGGCCTTGAGCATAAAGAACTCTCAACCAAAGCAGAAATCCTTAATAAATTCTAAATTACAATCTTTGAGAAAACACAGTTTAGGAATAAAAGGAGTAAATCAACGATGAAGTCAGGAAACAAAATTACGGAAAATCCTGTGGATCGTGTAGTTTCCTTTCGATTCGCCAACCGTAAGGGTAAGCACACAGTAGAAATTCCATTGGATTATTTTCTGGAACTTTCTCCATTGCGAATTCATTAATTATTTTCTAAAATCTCCACATGGTTCATCAGGGAAGACTCGACTACGGAATGGTCATGCGTCTCTTGTTTGTCATGATCCTGCTAGCTACGGTTACGGGTCTGATAAAATCCTATGCACTAAAAAAAAATGCACCAAACACAACACCTAGATTAGCTTATAAGTTTTTTGAACAATGGCATTATCTCAGTCGAATACAGAAAAGTCTTCCCTTCGTACTACCTAATAAAAATACAGGATTTCCCGTGGATGGTTGGGGTAAATCATTTTACATGCGGGCTGAGGCAGGAATCTTGGTTTCCGCGGGACCAGACCAGCGTTTCCACAGTAGCGATGATTTACATTACCATTGGATATCAAAATCATGCCCTGATCCAATTAAAAATTGGATCCTCCAATCCAAAGGAAGATACCATTTGCGCTTAGATAGTCTTCCTGCCGAGGTAACTTACTCCCCCAAAACAAGATCTCTTTATCTAAAAAATGGAAACTGTAAGATGCCTGATCTTTCGGGTGATGATGGCTTTTACAATAGTCGTGACGATCTTTTCAAAACGATCTATTTCTTGGAGGAGGGTATTTTACCACCTATCAAGTCTGCAAAGAGAAAACCTTAAAGCAATCACTAAGCCCAAGGTTGCTCCTTTGTACATTCCCCTAATAGTTTCTGGTAGCGATCGTATCTCCCCGAGTCTAATGAACCTCGCCGTACTAAGTCTCTAACTAAACA
>CAZRWM010000047.1:6021-9969 GCA_964603885.1 uncultured bacterium | reverse complement strand
TATGGCTTAGGAAAACTTGCGAAAAGCCCGCAGTATCTGCTACGTAGGTTTTTTCTCCAATTGGGTAAATTTGAGTTACTGTTGTTGTCTGAGGGCCAGTTTTACAGCGGTCCGACCATTCGCCAAGTCTAATATCTAATTGCGGACAAATACTATTGATCAAAGAAGATTTACCTGCGCCACTGGGTCCCATTAGAAAAGAGGTTTTGCCTTTCAAGATTGATTCAAATTCAGACATATTCTTACCAGACTTCAAACTTACAGGGAGGGACCGAAAGCCGCAATTTTCATAACATTGAAGAATACTCTCAAATTCCTCTTCACCTTTATTACCTAATAAGTCCCACTTGTTGAAGAGAATCACCGGTTCTATTTCCATATGCTCCACAATGCATAAGAAACGATCTAGCAGCAAAGGATGAAAATCAGGTTCTTTTACTGGAATAGTTAATAAAACTTGATCTATGTTAGCAATGAGAGCTTGAGCTTCTCGCTCCCTGCGGCCTCCATAACTCCGCTGGTACCCTTTAGCACGACGCATCACACTATGACGTTTACATACTTCTACCAATAGAGCTTTTCGTTTCTGCTTAGGAAAAAAATCAAGCTTCACATTATCGCCAACAACTACCAAATTAGTTGTTCGACGACCCTTTTTGAAACTACCCTTCAGCTTACACTCTATTTCTCCTCCGTTTGGATGCTCGCAGTAATAGAAACCACCATGGCGGCGTAAAACTTTATACATAAAAAATTCACCCTCTCTTTTACTTCCATTATACTCATTAGTGGCAAGAGGTGGAGAGACTGAACACCTTGACCGATGTTTTGATGGATGAATACGCAAAAATATAAATCTGAATTGATTTCATTATTAGACGAAATAACTCCACTAAAAACAGCTCCACAATTATGTGATTATAATTCGTTTTTAATGAAAGAATACTTTTTAGGGCATGGTCTCACAATCCCTGTAAAAACATTTAGATACTTCCTTGAAAAAGACTCTAGTAGTGAAATTTCAGCAAGTACGGTTATTACCTACGCTGGCACATTCAGACTGTTCAAAGAACTACATTATTTTAACTCAGATATCGCAATAAAATGGGTTTTGCTGCTCAAATCAATCCGTGATTGTACGGGTCCTAGATTTCAAAAATTTCCCGACATATGCGATATTAAGGATCATCCAGGGTCGGAAATTAAACTACTGAAAGCCTTCGAATGGTTATCTGAAAATCCTGATAATTTCCCACCTTTAGTGCTTGTGGCGACGATAGTATTACGTCTTATAAGAATGGGCTGGATTGATCAATCCCGTGATCTTTATTTTTTTTGTAGTTTCGCACTCGTAAACGAAGGTTTATCGAGTTTCGCGTACAATCGTAATCTCGAGGTAGCGTTTAAGAGTTTTTTACAATGTGAGTCCGGCGACGAAGATAAAGCAATAGCTGATTTTGCGAAATTTCTTTTGCAACAGTTAGCGGTAAGTCGAGAAGAATTTGGTGAGCAGATTCTTTCCGATACAGCCTCAGCTAATAGTACTACAGAACCAAAATTTTTATTTGGAAAAGGCATAAAGGAGTCTGCTCCTCTAGAAAAACTACCTGATCCCCAATTACTTCACGAGGAAGCAGAGTTCATAGCACAAGAAAGCTACAACTCTTTTCAGAAGCATTGCAACAATCTTACAAATGTTGATCAAGACTTAAAATATATTGCCCAGCAAACTTCGTATGACCGGAAGCGACTACCAGGTATTCTAAAACTTATCAAAGAATATACCGGTAACACGGAAGTTATCCCAGCCGAAATTCGATGGTTTCATGAGTCACAGGTTAGATTGATTGCGCCTCATGGATCATACTGGCGTGGTAAAATTCCAGAAAATCAAATGATAGTTCTAACCATTGAACTTAGGGATCAGATAATGCAACTTTACTTGATGGAACTACTGTGGAAGTATGTAGATCCCAAAAGTATTCTAAAAAAGGATATTATTAATCGAGAAGTTTTGCGTCGAATCTACATCCTAGATTTGAAATCCGAGGAGGCCAATAGGGATTGGATTTCGATAAATAGAGAAGTTTTTTTTCATTTTTTAGGACGTTTAGAGGAAGAAACCGTAAAATGGAATAAGCGGCAGGAGGGTGCCGGTAAAATATGAGTTCTTCTAAAGTTTTTCAATACATGCGAGACCATGACATTCGCCGTTTGCGCATCAAAAATTCAACTGCTTATATGATGCACAAACAAGGCACGCAATGGGATCTTCTACCCTTAGATAAAAATCCTATTTATGGATTCTTACTGCTTTCTGACTTAATACTAGCTCAAATGGGGCACGAAGATTTAATTATTATTTACGAACATGTTGAGCAAAGCGACCTAGTTTGCAAAGCCGTGTTGTGTATTTATTCGATGGACCTTGGCCCAGCAATTGCCGGATTGAGAATCGATGATTACGAGACAGAAGAGGACATGATTGAAGACTCGGTCATGATATCTCGCTCTGTTGCTAGGAAAGCGGCTATAAACAAGCTAAACTTTGGAGGCGCGCAACTAGTCTTGGACCATTCTAAACCTAACGAAACTTTTTACAATAAAGAGGCTGTTTTTCCTCTGTTAGAACACGTAGGCAAAATTATACACGAATACGATGGCCAACTAATTTTGGCCCCTGACTTGAACTCAAGTATGCAGAATATGCACATCGTGCAACGTCAAACGCAGCATGTGATTTGTAACGTTAAAGAGTCAGATTTTGTTTGTATTGAAGGTAAGAACGAAGAACCAGGTAGTTTTAATGGAAGTGGAGAGCCCACACCGTTTACTGCTTTTGGGGTTTATCACGCCCTTAAGGTAGCTACTGATTTCATCGAAAATGGTAAAGATGTATCTCTCAAAGGTAAAAAGATTTTAATCATAGGGCTAGGTAAGTGCGGTCTAGCTCTGACAGATTATCTTGTAAAAGAAGGCGTAGAACTGTACGGAGCAGATATTGATGAGAATGCCTGCAAAATCATGGAGGAAATCTACGGGATGAAGATCTTAGCGCGAAATAGAGAGCAATTGCGCACAGTTCACCAATTTGAATGTCATGCTATCGTGCCTTGCGCAACAGGTGGTTTGATATCTGATAAACGAATCAAAGATTTCCGCTGTAAAATTATTTGTGGTGCAGCTAATCATCAATTGAACCAAGATAAAGATGCAGTGTTATTACATGAAAACGGGATTCTTTGGATTCCCGACTTCATGAGTAATTGTGGCGGTCTATTGAATGCCATTCAGGAGGTTGGTCAGGATGAAGAATCTGGCAAATTAGTTTACAGACAAAACTATGAACCTGAGTTAGTCTTCAAGGAGCTCCTAAAAATGAAAGAGACCATTAATGAAATTTTACAAACTTCGGCCGATGAGTCTCTATCGCCATACGAAGTGGCAGTAGCTCGCGCAGAACTCCGTATGTATGATCGTCGTAAAACTCGATGGCTAAAGTATTTAGCGAGTCGGGCAAAATCAAATTAGAAATCCACGTAACAATGCTACAATGTCTATCATGCAGTTGTCCCAACTCCGATTATTCTGTATTGTCGTAGCAAAACGTTTCATGAACGATGGCTGCTTCACTCGTGCTGCAGGACTAAGCTACACCACCTTATTAGCAATTGCTCCAGTTCTTGCTCTCGCTTTCGCTGTTCTATCCATGTTTCCTACCTTCCAGGGAATGGAAGATAAAATTCATGAGGTTATCTTTAAGATTTTCGTACCAACCGCCAGCGCAACTGTTGGCGACTACTTCACTCGTTTTATCGGAAACGCCACCCATTCTACTGCCTTTGGAGTAATCTCACTAACGGTGACATCGGTGCTTTTGCTACTTACTATACAAAATAGTTTTGACTACATCTGGAGTTCAGCAACCAAACGAACCTTACTTTCAAA
>CAZRWM010000047.1:0-5921 GCA_964603885.1 uncultured bacterium | reverse complement strand
ACTTTTATTTTCGAAATACTTAAATTAGGTTTTGAGTACTATGTGACTACATTTCCTTTTTATCAAGTACTGTACGGGACTCTCGCAACGGTACCAATATTTTTAATCTGGCTTTATTTGACATGGGCTGCAGCATTATTAGGAGCTGAAATTGTATCAACATTACCAGAGTACTCCACACTAACCAAAGAGGATATTAAGCCCAGTACAAATTTATTAATTACCAGAATTTTAATGGCAGGAATATCGATATTAAAAAGACTATTTATAGCCTCAAGGAATCCAGATTCATACGAAACGTCAGCCAGTCTCATTCATTCGATTCCCATGCGACATGCAGTAATTCATGAAGCTATAGAGCGCTTACGAAACACTCGCTATCTAGTTAAAACAGAAGATGGTAAATTTATACTTAACCGGGACCTAGAGTTTATAAGTTTTCGACAACTTTGTAAGGATATGGACGTTAAAGTGGAACCCCAGCATATTTCTGAAAAATTAGGTTTTGAGGGTACGATTGTTCGTAAGATACTTCAAAATCAAGATCTTAAATTAGAGGAATACGAGAATATTACGATTAAAGATATCCTACAAAGAGCACAAGGTTTACAGTCCAAAACTGTATTAGAGGACTCATCTTTTAATAAAGCAGGGGAGCTGGTATGAGTAACAGAGGTCGTAGTTTTGAAGTAATCAAGCCTAGCTGGAAAAATCAGGCTAAGCTTTCAGCTATAACGTTTTCAATAGCACTTCTGTTTTACTTTATTTCAAATTTCATACTGTTCCAATTATTGGCGGGAATCGTTAGTATTTGCGGAATTTATTTTGGCTACCAAGCCATACAGTTATCAACGAGTGCGATTTCGTTTTTTGAGAAGGGTATTCAAATAAAACGCCCAAATCATGCTTTAGAGTATATTCCTTTAGAAAATATTGAGAACTATGATTGGGAGGCTGAGACTGAAGAAGAAATTGAGGAGGATTGGAATGGAAGCTCAAAAAGCACGACGCACAAAATAACCTTAATGGTTAGTTATGAAAACTGCGAAGGAGACTTCAAAGAAGTTCATTGGACGGAGGAATATCCGGCCGGGTCAATTCGGAGAATTAGAAGGGCCAGTGAGCGAGCCGCCGAACTTTTTCAAGACTCTCAAGGACAAGATGAATTTTATGATGAGTAATCAGGATTAAACAAGCTATATGAAAATTCGATACAACAGCCCCGTCGTTTTGACTTTCACTTTTTTGTGTATAGGTGCAATGCTCCTTAGCCAACTGACTAATGGTCAATCTACGAGTCTTTTATTCACTTTGTATCCCACTTTTAACTTTTCTGATCCTCTTAGCTATGTAAGGATATGGAGTCATATAATTGGTCATGGTAGCTGGCAGCATCTGATTGGAAATTTTTCTATGATCTTGCTGCTGGGGCCACTTTTAGAAGAAAAATATGGTTCTGGACCTCTGCTAATTATGATGTTAATTACAGCCGTAATTACGGGAATTCTTAATACTGCCTTCTTTACGTCTGGTTTATTAGGAGCCTCTGGGATCGTTTTTATGTTTATTTTACTGAGTTCATTTAGTGGGATTAGAGAAGGCGAAATTCCGCTCACTTTCGTGATGATAGCAGTCCTATATTTCGGGCAGGAGTTAGTGTTGTCTTTGCGAGATGATAATGTTAGTCAATTTGGACACATTCTAGGTGGTTTGACCGGCTCACTTTTCGGCTATCACAGTTCTCCAGGCAGTAAAGACGATTAGTACCTAAAGATTTAATCCATAAAGCTTTTTATATAAAGTAAGTGCATATGAGTCAGTCATGCCAGAAACGAAATCAAGAATTTGATGAAGTCTAATGTATGGATTCTCGTGGGGCTTTTGTAATTTACCCATAAACTGCTTTGGCACTAAACGTAATACTAGCTCCAGTCGCTTAAAATCGTAATGTGTTCTGTCTGATCCATCAAAAACTGCAGGAATAAAGAGGTCTAATAATCCCTGAATTACTTCAAACCCTCCCACTTTGACCTCGATAACCGGTTCCGATGAATAAATATTTTCAAAAGCGAAGGTACTCATTTTCTTAATACAATTATGAGACGGAATGGCATCCAACAAAGATTTGTCGAAACTTCCATCTAAAATTGATTTTTCATTCTCTAAAAATATACTCGAAGCCTCTCGAACAAGAGAGCCAATAACTTTGCCACCAAGTGTTTCAATCCGATCTTTTGGATCAGTTAAACGTGAAATTTGATTGAGAACATTGGCTTGATTATCTCCAAGTAATTGCTTAAAGAAATCAAAAACTTCATCGTAGGTTATTAAACCTAATCTGTAGCCATCCTGCATATCAGCGACGTTATAGGATATATCGTCAGCAGCTTCCATCAGAAATACTAAAGGATGTCGCTGATAGCAATCCAGCTGAAGACCATTCAAATTTAATACCTCTACTACTTTTTGGAACTGATCCTTTTCTGTTCTAAAATAATTATATTTTTTTTGACTACGACGCGACCTATTATCTCCAGCTATTTTTGCTGGCCGCGGATACTTTAGAAAAGTACCAAGCGTAGCGTAGGTCAGCTGTAAGCCTCCCATCGTATTGTTGTCGCGGGTATGTCTTTGAAGTCGAGTAAGAACACGAAAACCCTGGGCATTACCTTCAAAATTCCTGAACTCCTCAGACTCCTCTTCTTGTAATTGTTCAAGATACCTCTCGCCTCTACGGGGATCTATGAACCAATGCCTTATTGTATCTTCACCAGCATGACCAAAAGGTGGATTACCAATATCATGAGCCAAACAAGCTGCACCAACAATTTCTGCGATGGCATTTGCATCGACCGGTAGTTTATGACGCTTCTTTAACTCTCTACCTACTAACAAACCTAGACTTCGTCCCACACTACTAACTTCGATAGAATGCGTTAGTCTCGTTCTGACGTAATCATTGCGGGCTAGAGGGAATACCTGAGTTTTGTCCTGTAAGCGCCGAAAGGCACTACTAAAAATGATACGATCGATATCGCGTTGAAAAGGCGACCGAAAGTCGTCATCGGAAGATTTATCTGATCCGATACGCTGCTCGGTTAATAATTGAATCCATTGTTGTTCACTCATTAAACCATTGCACCATAAAGTACGACTTTAATCCAGTATGACTTCTGTATGTTCAATCTCTGAGACATGTTATAATTTCATGCTCAAATTGAAGGATAATCGATTCATGGCTACAGTTCATTTTTCCAAAGAAAATTTAACTATCGAAGTTAATGAAGAAACGTCGGTTCTATCATTAGCTTTACATAATAATATTCAAATGACTCATCGGTGTGGGTCTGAAGTCAGATGCTCAACCTGTAAATTTAGAATATTAGAAGGAACAGAGGCCTTCAGTGATAAATCTACGGCGGAGCAAAGAATACTAGAAAAGTTTCGGTATCCAGATTTCATTAGATTAGGTTGTCAGGCTAAAATTAATCCTGCCTATGAGGGAGTAATTGAAGTTGGCACTATCATAAAGACTTTCAATAAAAAAAGTAAAAAGCCTAAAATACCCGCCAGATTTTTGAAACGATAGAGTAAGTACTAATCCATCATAGACTCTAATTCACCAATCCTATCTTGAAGGTAATCCATCTGCGCTCTATTACGTTTTGTATCAAACTTTAATGTATTTAATTTCTTTGCAAATTCAATTTTTTTCTGACGAGTCTTAGCCTTATGATAGCTCCCTAAATATCTTACACCATCAAGTCTATTTTGCTCTAAAAGTGCGATTAATTGATCGCGACGATACTCGAGATGAAATAACAAATTTTCTTTTTGAGCACCTTCTATCCTGACTGATGCATTCAAATTTAACTGCACTAACCATATTGTAATAACTAATAATATAGAGGCTAGCAGCCCTTGTACAATTCTTTGAATCCCGTTATTTCTAAGGCTCGATTCGATTAAAATCGGTAAAAAAAGCCAAGGTAAATTAAAAATCTGCATAGCCCACCGAGAATTTCCAGAGTGCTGTTCCATATAAAATTTTGAGGAGTGATATGCTAAGAAATTAGCCATAGGGCCAATATCAAGTCGCACGGTATCTAGTAGCTGGACATACTGATGCAGAAATATTCCTGTAACTAGACCAATTAATAAACCTCGAGCGCAAAGAGCCTTACGATTCACACAGAGAAAATAAATCAATACCAATGGAAAAAATACAAGAAAGAAAATCGTGTGGAACCACTCGTTAATAAGTATAAATCTTAGCGGATCTAAAAATAGCTTATAAAATTCATATCGATCTGTGATTACAATATTTGATAAATTAAGAATCAACGCGGTACTCATCGCTCCGAGAAGCATTATCAGACTAGCTCTATCCAGTGTATAACTACTATTAACCTCATTGTTTAATATTTTACTTTCAGATTGTAAGAGTCGCGCGTTTTGATCAGAGACAAATTTCGAAGGTAAAAAACTGCTAGTTTGATTTTTTTCTTGAGAAGAATTTGTTTTTAGCACTTTGTTCAAAGGCAATTCTTTAACGTCGGAACGATTTTCAGCCTGATACAGGGTACTTGATTCATCAAGTTTAGAATTTTCAAAAGCCGCTATTCTTAAATTCCATTGTTGCAATATTCTCATTGCATTAGAGAGGTCTTGTGAAAGATCTTCTAATACTTTCAGCATTTTTTCACGAACTTCGCTGTAAGATGATTCCAAAAGGTAATCGCTAAATGCCAGATAATCGTCTTCTGCTAAGGCACCAATACAATATACTGCTGTGAGCTGCTCATTTAAATTACTGCCTTCGCACAATTCCTGCATAGCCTTTCGAGATTCTTCCGGCGAATCATGCGATAATGCCATAATCGAATTTCCCACAACACGGTTGTTGTGATCTTGAAAACAATTGAGCAGTACTGATCGCTTACCTCTTGGCAATAAATAACCTAAAGCTTCAACTGCGTTCGCTCTCACTCTGTCATTTTTTGCCTGCAAAAAAGGAACTATTATATCAACATGTTTCGCATGACCGATTCTACCAAGTGCACTGATTAGTGAGGCCTTTACACGATTATTTTCTTCATTTTTAATCGCCCCTACAAAGCATTGTCTCGCGGTATCTGATGCTATTTTACCTGTATTGATTAAATCTAATTGGTCTCTTATCCAGTCTAGTTTCTGATCTTGGTTTAAATCTTTTAATGGACCCAAATTAGGTTTTGAATCATTTTTATCACTCACTAAGTTAAGTGCCTCAATAAAACCACTATCTGCTAGAGCCTGAATCCCCTCTGATGCTTTTTCACTCACCGATTTATCCCGATCTTTAGATAACTTTTTAAGTAATGGTAAGCTTTGCGGTAATTTCATTTCTTTTAATGCATAAACAGCGGAGTTACGATATGCATTATGAGGCGAATCTGCCATTTTTTGTAACAACTTGAGGGCACTTTGGTCGCCTAAATTGTAAAGCGCTTTCATGGCTGTCGCCTTCACACGATTATGACTGTGGGTGACCAATTGAGCAATGTAACCTAGTGCCTTGGTATTGCCAATACTCTCTAGAGCTTCGATAGCGGTACTGATAACTCGAGGATCCTTATCAGATAAATAGGCTGTTATTTTATTAAAGTATAGTTCTCCACCCAAAGACAACATAAATCGAATCAAAAGATTTTTCTGATAAGCGCTGTTACTTTTTTTTACTACTTCCTCCATTGTTGGAAGAAACTGTTTAAGTCGATAATGCATCACGTAGCGAAAAGCTCTATTAATTGATTCTTCAGACTGACTTTGAAGAGCCTTTTCAACTTTCCCTAGGTTACTTGTGAAATCTTGAAATTTAGGCTGATTTCGCATTTGTTGTATGCGTTTTAAGGTACCTATACTCTTTCTGATTTCATAGC
>CAZRWM010000046.1:0-16325 GCA_964603885.1 uncultured bacterium | reverse complement strand
GTAAAGCTGAAGCTTTTGAGATTATCATTGATCAAAAAACGAAAGAATATTGTGAAGGTGAATTTCAATTTGAGGCTCTTGAGCCCTTTCGAGTCAAAGGTAAGCGAGAAACCATAAGGGCGTTTAAAGTCAGCTACTGAATTGCTCCAGGTATATTAAAGCGTATGGTTCTGTGTTATTTTACCTAGGCTGGGGGATGATAGTGAAGGTTAACTCAATTTTGGATAAAGCTCGCGCCGGCAAGCGAATAAGTTTTGAAGAAGGCGTTTACATTTACAAAAACGCCTCCTTGGCGCAACTTGGAGCTACTGCGAATCATATTCGAAATAAGAAAGCCAACCCAGACATAGTAACTTACTTAGTTGATCGTAATATTAATTACACAAACGTGTGCACCACTAATTGCAAATTTTGTAATTTTTACAGACCCCCGGGACACAAAGAAGCATACATACTTTCCCGGGAGGAATTGAATCAGAAAATTATCGAAACCAAGGCAATTGGCGGAACTCGAATCTTAATGCAAGGTGGCCACCATCCAGATATCCCACTAACATGGTATACCGATCTCCTTCAGTGGTTGCGTCAAACACATCCGGAGATTGAATTAGACTGTTTTTCACCCTCAGAAATAGATAATTTGTGTAAGGTTGAGAAGAAAGATGCTTTCGAAATATTGAAAGAATTGCGCGACGCGGGCCTGAGAGGCTTACCTGGAGGCGGAGCTGAACTACTTGACGATGAAATCAGATCGAAGGTTAGTCCAAAAAAAATTAAGGGAATTCGTTGGCTTGAGATAATGGGAATTGCCCACGAACTGGGACTGCACACCTCTTGCTCAATGGTCATCGGTTTTGGTGAAAAAATAGAGAATAGAATTAAGCATTTTGATTTACTTCGCAGTAGGCAGCAAAAATCTCTGGACAATTTTCACAATGGTTTTATTGCGTTTATAGCCTGGCCTCTCCAGTATGAGCTAGTGCCGTACGGAAAACAGAGCCAAAACAAGGGCAAATTGGGAGCCGGGTCCAATGAATATCTACGCAATTTAGCGGTGAGTCGCATTTATCTTGATAATATCGATCATTTTCAGGCCTCATGGCCCACGATGGGTTTTGAGGTAGCAGAGGTCGCGCTGGAATTTGGAGCTGATGATTTTGGCAGTACTATGTTGGAAGAAAACGTAGTATCACAGGCAAGTAACGACACACATTGTAATGCTAGAATAGACGAAATTCAGACCATCATCCGGCAAGCTGGGTACGAATATCGACAGCGACTCACAGACTATTCACTGACTACTTAAATAAATTGCTTCGTCAGATTGCAACTTTTCGTTACCTCGATCCGTAGATATAGTTAAGCACCATTCTGGAGGCACTGATGATTGCTATATTGAAGAATCTTGTAACGCGACAAACACATTTTTTCGGTCTGCTGGCTGCATTTTCGGTGAGTCTACACGCAGACGTGATGGACCAACTTGAATTGGGTAGCGAATTTGGTGAAGAGGTTAGAAGTGTCCGAGAATACGACCCAACAAATTCAAAATACAGCGGCACAGAAGATGGGCATAATCCATTCAAACCTACCATAAAGCACAGGTATGCGGGTTCATTTTCGCCGCAGCATGATTTATCCCTCTTCATCAAACGGTTACGCGAAGGTGTGCAATTGTACAAGCAACGCGGTGCAACAAAATTTACTAACCAATACAATTTGTTCAGAACAACCTATCAATACCTCAAGGGCAATTCGTGGGGTGAAGATGGCGGACAGCCAGTGGTCGCAAAGTTTAGGCGCTCACCTCAGCTCTTTTTGATTTATAGAATATATGAGGCTAAGGATGGTCGTGCAAAACTTTTATGCTATGACAATAGCGAGGGAAGAATCGGTAGTAGTGGACTTGTCGGTCAGAGAACTACCTATGCTATATGGGGATATAAGCTAAAAAGAGGGTATCGTTTCACGGAGGGAGGCGTAACCGGTAAACCCGTTTATTTCGACCTAGTAGACCCCAACGGTAAGTTAATGGATGAGGATGAGTATGACAACGGCTTAGTTTCGCAAGTTCGAGAAGCTCAAACACAATCTCGCAAAGTCGACTCTATTTTGAGTGCTGATGATGAGTGGGAAAGTAATCCCCCGCATCCGGATAACGTGGGCTACACAGATGGTCAAATTGACAAAAAAATCGAAGGAAAGACAGATATTTTTAAGACAATACTCGACCCCTTAATGTTTGGAGCAAAACTCGGTGTTGGTGCGTATATGCTAAAGGAAGCCTTCAAAAACAAAGATGATGACGATGATGATGATGAATTTGGTGGCGACTATGGCTACGGAATGGATTATGGAATGGGTTACGGGATGGGCTACGGAATGGGTTATGGCTCTGAATACGGCATGGGTTCTATAATGGGGCCCGGCAGTATGATGGGCATGTACCCGGGTATGCAACCTGGCATGTATCCGGGTATGCAACCTGGCATGTATCCAGGTATGAATCCTGGCATGTATCCAGGCATGACCCCTGGCATGATGCCTCCAGTAATGCCTCCCGCTCCACCAGTATATCAGCAACCTGGGTTCCCCGGAGCATACCCTGGTCAGACACCTGGAGGCTCCTTTCCAGGATCTCAGCCGTATCCCGGGCCAGATTATTCCATGCCTTTTCCTGGAGACTACCCCGGCGTACAGCCTGGTCCGTATCAGCCACCTGTTCAGGGCGGACCTTACCAACCACCAGGATATGGAGGGCTACCTGCCCCACCACCTGGAGGCGGTTACAATCCAGCGCCTTTAGGACCATATCAGCCTCCGGGTACAGACCCTAACATGGTACCCCTACCTGGAAACACAGCTCCAATGGCTCCTGGAAGTAGTAACTTGCAAGGTAGTAGTTCTCAAATTCAGTATAACGACAATACATTCCTAACAACAATTGGTGAATAGCAGGAGTAAGAAATGGAACTTGTAAGAAAATCTTTGATGCTTGTAGGCTTAAGTGTACTCAGTTTAAGCTTATCATTTGCTGGGCAATCCCCCATGAATAAGTACAAATTAATACTAAATTCTGACCTGGGTGAAGAAACCATTAAAGGAAGGCTTTTTTCGGAAATTCTTCGAGATATGTCAGCCAACCAAACGAGGCATGTTGAGACGCTTGAGGGTTGGACTGATGAAAAGGTATTAACACACTATGGCAAACTCAATCCACAAGGAATCAAGGATAAACAAAATGGTAACGCTGAGCTCGTTCGTAAAAAGCTGATAAATAAAATCCAGAAACGAAGTAAAACATTAGCTAAAAAGGTTTGGAGTGAACTACAAGGCAAGTCTATTGTTGAACTTAAGTCAAATTTGAAGCAGACCATTGAGCTTGATAAAATCCACCAAAAAGAGAGTGCGCAGAAAATTGCGAAATTAGAAGACAAAAGCGCGGCCAATCCTGGAGGTGCACCGTCCTCTCCTTACTACTATCCTAGTTACAATGGCTACTATAATTATTACGGTTATAATTATCTTTATAACTACGGGAATTACACTAATCCGTATTATTACAGTTACTATTCCTATTATCCTAGCTATTACAATAACTACTACTCATATAATCCATATCGGTACAACAGTTACTATTACGATTATTACTACTATCCACGCTACAATCGAACGGTTAATCTATTAGCGAGTGGATTATTTGGAATCGCAGCCGTAGGGTCATTCGTGGATTGGCTGTTTGATTAATCAATTCAACACAATTTTGGGGCCGAGGAAATCTCGGCCTTTTTGTTTTTAATGAGGATCATTAATACTTCTTATCTTAGTAGTGTTTTATTTGAACAAAATGCAACCTCAGAACAGTAAAAACGTAGTTGACACTGGTTTACGAATTTTTGGAGCCTGTATGAGACTTTTCAAACCAACGGTATTTATCTTAATTTGCCTAATTAGTATTTCTTCAATTAAGGCAAGTGCAGAAAATACTTTTGGTCAATCTTCTATAAAAATGCACTTTGGACCGGTTCAAAAAGGAGAACAAGGGCTGCCACTTGCCGACCACTTTATTGAATTTCTTTCAAAGTCGGAAGCCACAATAGATGCAGCTTTTTATGAGATTAGAGATCATCAAATTGTTGATGCTTTTATCGCGGCTCATGAACGAGGCGTAAGAATTAGAATTTTGCTCGACTCTGATCATTTCTATCTACGAAATCATACAACACTTGAAATTGATTACAATGATCATAACCCTTATGCCAAACGATTATTGGAGGCTGGCATAGAAGTCCGTGAAGACGAAAAGCGCTCAGGTCTAATGCATAATAAATTCTGTGTAATAGACCAAAAGTTTATATGGAATGGATCCTATAACCTGACTACCACTGGAACTCAACGAAATGAAAATAACGCCCTCGAATTTCAAAGCATCAAACTGTCACGTATTTTTACACGAGAGTTCAACGAAATGTTTGAGGATAGGCGATTCGGAATTACCTCCCCTTCCACTCCAGATGAGCAAGTTATTGACTTTGGTGGCCGCAAAATAGAAGTATATTTCGGTCCGGAAGATAATCCATTGGAAAAGATAGTTAGACACGTTCGTCAGGCTAGACAAGGCGTTTACTTTATGCAATTTGCCATGACAGCTAATGACCTTGGTAATCTCTTAATCGAACAACATAATGCCGGTATCAAAGTCAAAGGTATTTTCGACAAGATATTGTACCGCAGTACGGGGCCTTATGCGGAGTTCTCAAAACTAACTCGTAATGGAGTCCCAGTGGTGGTATATGATTCTGCTTTAAGAGGTAAATTACATCATAAAGTATTCATCATAGATCCATTTGGAAAAAATCCTAAAGTTATTACAGGCTCAATGAATGCCTCAAGTAATGGAAATTACAGCAATGATGAAAATATTTTAATAATTCAGGATCCAGTGATAACTCAGAAGTACTATCGAGTTTTTCGAGACTTGTTTGGTAGAACGTCTACTGTCATGGCAAGCTTTAAGACTGTAAAACCGCTGAAAGCTAATACTATCGTCAAACGCTTAAGTCTAATGGTTAGCTCTAATGGTGTTCGAACTCAAAAACTTAACATTCAGTTCCCAGCTCGATGGCCTCATCAAAGCGAAGACTTGGGTTTGAAAGTCTACAGAATGCGACAAGGCAAAATGATCGATACCACTTCCCAAGAAAATCTTCTGATAACGAGTAAAAACATGTACATTCGAAGCGCAAATTTAACCTCAGGCGGGGAAGGTGCTATGTTAATGGTCAGGATGAGTAATGTGCTGACACCTGAAATTCCTGGGATGTACAACATGTATATTAAAGCTAAGGCTAAAAATCAAGCTTATTATCCCCTCAAAAATCAGCCAACCTTAGAAATTTTAGGTAAAAATCAAAAGATAGACTGGACTCAGACCAACGAAGGCCATCTACTTACGAAGCTAATGGATGGCAATTATCGGCATCTGGAACGACTCATAAGACGATGTCGAGAGGGTAATGGTTGTGATGATTTTACGGGAAGATTTCTCACAAAAAGCAAACAAATTCTACGCCAGAATATCATTGTCAAGAGTGATGTTATTGCAAGCAGATTACTTGATGATTTAAACAAATTAGACCGTAATAATTTAGTAAATTACAGATCTGAGCAGAAACAGCTGTTGTTTCAAAAATCCTTGGAGCTACCAAAAATAGACTAGTTTTAGCCGGTATTGTATTAATACCGCAACTCAGAGCGACGATGCTTTATCCGTGGACCAGATAAAATGCATCACCCTACCCAATGGGGTAACAGTCTTATACGAACATATCGAGCATATTCGATCGGTTTTACTCGGCTGCTGGGTAAAACTTGGTTCTCGAGAGGAAACCAGTAACCTTTACGGGATGGCCCATTTTTTAGAACATATGCTTTTCAAAGGTAGTTCAAGGCGAAATTCGCGCGAAATCGCGGAGAGTCTTGAGGTCGTAGGAGGAGAATTAAATGGATTTACCTCCCGCGAGAACTGCTGTTACTACGGAAAGGTTACCAATGACAATTTGCCTCTAGTCTGTGACGTTTTATCTGATTTAATTTTTTATCCAACGCTGGACTGTGAAGAGGTCGAATTAGAGAAGAATGTTGTATGCCAAGAAATTGATATGGTTGAGGATAGCCTCGAAGAGGTAGCTCATGAATCTTTGGTAAGTATAATGGTTGAGGAATCGTTAGGGCATCCAGTCGTTGGTACAAAATCACATGTAAAATCTTTCAATCAGCAACAAGTGAAAAGTTTTCACAATCGCTTCTACCACCCGAAAAACATCTTTTTAACAATGGTGGGCAACCTCAATGAATACGATTTCGAAGCGATCGCTCTGCACGATTTTGGTCAATTCTACGGTGATAATAACCCAATGAGTCACATCCAGGACACTCGCTGCTCAAAACCTAGCAAAAAATTCATCAAAAAAAGTGCAGAACAAATGCATTTGGTAATGGGCTGGGAGGCGTTCTCGGTTCAGCACGAACAAAGGTATGTACTCCATCTAATTTCGGCCCATCTTGGTGGCGGTATGTCCAGCATTCTATTTCAAACCCTCAGGGAAGAATTAGGCTTAGTTTATAATGTTTACAGTTTCATAAGAGCCTATCGAGATGTAGGAATTTTCGGAGTATACGCAGGACATGCACCAGATAAACTAGATGTCGTTAATAAGAGAATACTTGAAATTATTGAAAACTTAAAAGATAAAGGTATCGAAGAAACTCGTTTGAATCAACTCAAGTCGCAGCTTAAAGGAAATTTATTACTCGGCTTAGAGAAGACGTCGTTCAGAATGAATCGTATGGGAGTTGGTCACCTATACTTCGATCGCATTCTTAGTCCAGACGAACTAATAAGTATGGTTCAATCGGTCACTCAAAAAGATATTCTCAATGTCGCTAGACAGCTATTTTCTCTAGAACCTTCTTTGGTTGCCGTTGGAGATATCACCAAAAACGAATTTATGAAATTTACACAGACAGGGAGTCAGTCATGAAAATTTACAGAATACTTTTCATACCAATGTTATTTATATATACAAACTCAGTCTCCAGTGATGAGAACATGTCAAATCAATCCCAACTAATATTAAACGTACCTAGTGGCGTAGATTTTCCTAGAGAATCGCTAAATTTGACAATACAGCTACCTAATAAAATAAAACCAAGTGAGGAAGCAAAAAAATTACAACGCTCCATCATCCGACGAAAACATGATTTCGACTCTAAACCATTCAAACGTATTTCCACAAAAAGCCGATTTGTGCCTATCATGCGTAGCTTTTCTAGAAAAGGTATTCTAACTTCAAAAACAGATCGACGCCAGGCCGAGAATCGCAAAGTTTTAAGCGTTGTCGCCGCTCGAATTGTAATCAGAGTCTACCAGGTACTGAAAGAACTTGATGCTCGTAACTCACTTAAAACTGCTGGAATACGCAAACAGGATATTTTAGATTTAAAAGAGTTAGTAGATGAAAACCAAAAAGATATCAAAATGATGACCTACAGGCCAACCGAGATGCACAGCGATCTAGATCAAATAATGCAAAAAATTAACAAGACTACCGGAAAAGGCTCGATCAGGATCACAGGACTTCAAGAAAGTGATGACGGTACCACTATAAACCTCTTTATTACGAAAGAGTAACTGTTAGAGTACTATTACAGCCAACCTTTGATGCTGCTACTCGGCTAGTTTTTAAGTTCAGCCTTTAGTTTCTCAAATTCGTCATCAGCTGAGTCCGAAGCAACCTTGCTTGCGGTACCACTACTATTCCCGGTTTTATCTTCAATCAGACCAGCCTCAGATTTAAGCGCTAAAAATTCAGCTTCCACACCCGCATCGAAAGTTACGTCATCTAGCTGATTATCTAACATATCTGCATTGAGCTCGAGTTGTGCCGTGGCCTGATCCTCAATACCCGTTATTTTATCTTCTAGTCTATCAAAGGCTTCGAAATGACTACTGTCATCAAGACCTGTCATTTGTTCAGCTATGGCCTTCTGGGTCTTGGCCGTATGATGCTTTGCTTTTAATAAATTCTTTTTAGCCTCTGACTCTTTCACCTTCTTTTCTAGTTTGCGCAAGTTACTCTTCAATTTTTCAACCATCTGACTCTGAGCATCCAGAGACGCCTTGATCTGGCTAGCTATTTGCTCGTGATGTTTTTTCTTTTGCAAGGCTTCTTTTGCTAAATGGTCATTACTTTCATCATCATCGTTGAGAATTTGAACTGCTTTTTGATGAAAATTCTGAGCCTGGGCAACTTCCTTCTGATAATCTCTTTCCAGTTTTTTCTGATTAGCTATAGCCGACGCGACATGCTTTTTAGTACTTTTGAGTGCCTCATTCATATCTCTTACCGTCTGATCTAGCAACTTTTCGGGATCTTCAGCGCTGTCTAACATTGCGTTCACATTACTAGAAAAAATTCTCTTGATTCTTTGCCACCAACTACCTGACATCTTGTGTCTCCTTAGAACAACTATTTTAGGCACGCATAGACCTTTGCTCGAATGAGGCCTATACTTATGTATGGGGAGTTTAGCACCTGATTTGAGGTATTGCAAAATGTGCATCTCTCAGGACAAAAAATTAACCCTCTTATTTAATAAAATTTTCATGATTCCCAATTTTTTGCGGTACCGTGACGATATCTTTGAAATACACTACGAAGACGATGCAAAAATTCCTTAAATTCCTCAGCCTAAATTATATATTCCTGATACTCTTGGTATCGCTAAATTGGGCTAATGCTCCTCAAGTAAGTTTTGATAAATCTAGCCCCCAACAACTGAATATTCTAAATCAAAATCGATTTACAATAACTGCAACCGCTGTCGATACTGAACCCGTTATTTTTAACTGGAGTTTTCAATCTATTCCAACTGAATTAAACGGAAACTTTCCCCAGATTTCGGTTATTCCAATATCAACCACTGAACAATCGGCGGAGTTCCAAATCGATCAAGAGGGTCAATATATTCTTCAATTGGTTGTAGATGATCAAGATGGAAATCCAGCGACTCAAACAAGTCAAATTATGATAATTAACGCAGTTTTACCTCAAACCTTTTTTGTTTCGAACTCAGGAGATGACGATATAACCCTGAATGATATAAGCATTGATACCCCACTAAAAACCATTGACAAAGCTATGTCGTTGTCGGGTCCCGGAGACACGATAATACTTCTAACGGATTCTGTAACCACACCAGCACCTACAACTTTTTTAGTTAATACGATAAATTTCACTATCACGGGAGCACCCAATAACCCATTAAATATTCGAGGAAATAGTAAGGATTTAATCACTATAAAACCTATAGGAAGTAATACGGGATTTAATATCGTTGACAGAACTCATATCAATATAAGCGATCTAATATTCGAAGGTTTTTCAGCTGCTGCGATCTCCATGGCTACTGTTAGCAATATCATAATAGATTCCTGTCAGTTTCATCAGAATAATGTCGGCATTAGTATAGCGCAAAGCAGCGATACAACTTTAAATGCTAATCGTATTTATAGTAATACGACTGGTATCCTAATTAATGGTTCTAATCATATTAATTTACGTAACAGCTACATTTATCGTAATACAGATTATGGATATAGAGTAGTCTCTGGGAGCCAAGCTTCAACCAATAACATCGTTCATAGTAATTCCTTTTATGACAACGGAACAATTTTTGACGAGACTGAAAAAAATGCAGCCATAAACATGGGGGATAACGATAATAATTCAATCCAATATAATCTTCTAATTAACAATATTAAAGATTATTATCAAGATAGCGATGTAAATCAGGCTGAACTAAATTCTAACCTTTCATTTCTCAACGTTGGCATCCAGAGGGAGGAGTCTTTTTTACTGCCTAATGTGGCTGCAGATTGGCTGATTGTTGACCCACTTTTATTCGATCCAGAAAATGGGGACTTTCGTTTAATTGAAGGGTCTCCGGCAATATCTCGAGTCATAATTGGCAATGGAAATCTTTCTAATATAGGTGCGTTTCAAGGAATTCCTGCTACTGTTATCGATACGCGTACCGTATATGTTGATTTTGACCAAGCAAGCAATAGCCTGATTCAGAATGGTCAATCTGGCAGCCCTTATGATTCTATAAATAAAGCACTTTTAGATGCTAATCCGGGAGATACCATAAACGTTAAAGCTAGTGTACAGAAGGACTACACTGTCGATTTCAATAATCTCCAATCTCAAGTTCCTGGCTGGGGTTCTATTAAAATTATAGGTATGAATAAAATCGTTAACAACTCAACTATACGCCCCAAGCTAAGCTGCTTTCAAAATAATGGAAATGTCTTAGAAATAATTTCCAAACGCCATCTACGGATAAGTAATTTCGTTTTAACTGGATTTAAGATAAATAATAATATTGAAGTATCTGACCAATGCTTAAATGGCGCTTATGTCAGAGATAGTCGACATATCGAGTTAAGCGAGATCATTAGTCACGGAATGTTTAACTCGGGTATCGTTGTAGACTCTTCTCAAAAAATTGCTATTCAATCTGTTGTGGTGCATGACAATACCTTTGCAATGCAATTAGATAGTAATATCAGTCGTAATCAATTCAATTATTTTAATAAATTCACAATATCAAACAATCTTAATGGAGTAAGTATTCAAAACAGCTTTAATAGTACATTCATAAATTCTATTTTTTACGATAATTCCAGTTGCGTCTCCTCCGACCCTGTAAATCCACCGACTAATTTCAAAATTAGATATTCGTTATGTAATCAAAATGGAGTGATTTCTAATTTATTCCTAGATCCGTTAAGTGGTAACAAAACGGGAGTAGGTACTGCATTTAATCCATTTTTCATTAGCGAAGATAGCACCTATCAAAAAACGAATCCTTGGAGAGCTTTTTTACTTCAAGCCTCAAATACAATGATTTCGCCTGCTCTAAATGCTGGGCAACCAGATTATCCCGAAAACTTCATTCTACAAGAATTTCAGGTACCTCTAGAAACAACACCTCCTATTTCAGGTTCAAAAATCATTACAGGAATTATAGATATGGGTGCATTTGAGCAAGCTCGTACAGATGCTGATGGCGATGGAATCAACAACTCATTGGATGGCACCTTAGGACTTAGTCCAAATAATCCAGAAGATGCTAGTGCTGACTTTGATAACGATACTCTCAGTAATTTATTCGAGCTGAGTAGTAACCCTGCTACCAATATCAATAGCGCTGATACTGATAATGACGGTTTCAGTGATGGTGTGGAGGTTGGAATAGGTAGTGACCCTACTGTTGATGATGCTGACTTTATCATTTCCCAAGTCCCAAAGCCATTAATTATGCCTCACGCAACAGTATTACCACCGAGTGTTTTCGATCTTTCCGGTATCGAGTTAAATGGGAAAGCTGTTACTAACAAATGGATTTTATTAAGTGCTCCAGTGGGTGCTAATGAAGAAGACATATTCCTAGATACATCACTTCAAAATCTTACTTTGCAAGCAACCATTCCAGGTCAGTATGTAATAGGTCTCGACCAGCAATTAGTGCCTAATGTAAGTGGTACTATTCCTCTAGGCTCACTTGAAGAAGACAGGTCCATAACAACAATTACAATTCAAGATGTACCTCCTACTCCCGTTTTAGCGCCCCCGATTACCGTAGCGTATTCACCTGGAAAAGTTATTTATTTCTATGGTAGTCCAGATGTTACTGAAAACCCCTCTTATGACTCTAATGGTTCCTCCATAATATCTTATGAGTGGATTCAAATTAGTCCAAAATTATCGGAACCAAACTTGATTTCAGTTGCAAACCCAACACCTAGCATGGTCATACCCAATCGTTCAGCTCTTTATGAATGGAGACTAAAAGTTAGTAGTAGTGGACCCTCTGGTATTCAAAGTAAAATCTCTGAAAATAGTATTAAAGTTCAGGTTCAGGGAACGCAATCCTCGCTACCAATGGCGCAAGCTGGAGAAGATGCATTTGTTTTAACTCAAAATATCAATCAGTTAAATGGAAGTGGGTCAGGAGATAAAGAAAATACAAATCTTAATTTCTTTTGGCGACAAACCAAGGGTGCTGCTGTTCAATTTGTAAATTCTTCAATCTGCCCATTGGAAGTATTTGTACCAAGCAGTTTAGCGACTGATACGACAACATGTACGACTTCACAAATATCCGAGTACTTTTCAGTCTATCCAGGGGTGGTTGAGTTCGAATTAGTAGTTAGTAAGAATTTCGCAGGATCAGATCATTTCAGTCAACCAGATAATGTCGTACATATAATTGACGCTCCCACAAATGCCGTTCCTCAAGCAGTTGTGAGTGCTCCCGAAATAGGAATTAAAGACTCTCTAATAACTCTAAATGGAAGCAGTTCCGCAGATCGACCAGCCGCGCTAGGGGCAGGAATCTCCGGAGCTCTTAACTTTCAATGGAATCAAGTTTCGGGACCATCAGTTTATTTATCTACTACAACTCAATCGCTATTGCAATTTACTCCCATTTCAGAAGGCTTTTATGAATTTAGTTTAGAGGTAGAGGATTCTCAAGGAATAAAAAGTTATCCAAAAATTGTGCAATTACGCGTAGATAGACAAGATTTTTTTCTCCCTTCAGCCAATGCTGGTCCGGATCTGAATGGCTTGGTTAACCGAACCATATTACTGGATGGCTCATCCAGTATTGGAGGGAGTCGTCAGCTGATTAATTATTTCTGGAAACAGACGGGTGGGCCAGAAACTGTGAATCTTAGCAGTAGCAATGCATCTACTACCAGTTTTTCTCCTACAAAAGGTGGACTATACTCATTTTCTCTTATTGTCGCGACAGATCAATTCTACTCATTTGAGGATCTCGTAACAGTAGCTATAAATAGTGATACTCAATCTGTTCCTATAGCAATCGCGAGTGATGATCAAATTCAACCCAGGTCGTCAATAATTACATTGGATGGAACTCGAAGTTTTGATCAGGATGGCGATCCATTGACTTATTTTTGGCAACAAATCAGTGGACAGCCTGTTATTCTTAGTAATCAAAATAGTTCAATAACAACGTTTTTTGGTAGTACTCCAGGATTTTATGAATTCTCATTAGTAGTTCGGGATGGAAAGTCTTCAAGTAATGCTAGCATTACCCTTGTATCGATTACAGAGGATGACGGTACCAACTCTGATCAGAATAACTCGTTTATTCCATTTGATCCAACCTTTATTCCAGGGCCAAGTCAGGGTGGTGGATGTTTTGTTGTTTCGGCCAGTTTTGGAAAAAATAGTTTTATTACAGAGTGGTTTGAATATATTCGAGATGAGTATTTGATAAAAACTCCTGGAGGAAATGCATTTATTCAATATTATTACCTTTACTCCCCTCCTGTAGCAGAACTTATTCAAAATCAAATATTCTTGAAGTGGTTATCTCGATTTTTATTGTGCACGATCGCACTTTCAACTTTAGTCTTACCATTCATGCTGATGATGTTTTTTGTGCTAGGACTCATTCGTCTGATAAAGACTACATGAATTCCCCTTTTTTTTTAAGAATTATTCTTACAGCTGTCGATAAAAGATGAGTAGGCCGAAAAGCTGAAACTACTTGGAGCTCATGGAAGAGTTCTCTCAGTCACGCAACCAACGAGGGTTGCTATCAGGGAGACCAGCCATGGGTTTTCGAATAAATAATAATGTCAGTGCTTTAATCGCACAAGGGAATCTACAGAAAAATCAGCAGACTCTCAATACTTCGATTGAGAGGCTATCTTCAGGACTAAGAATTAACAGAGGTGCTGATGATGCAGCCGGCTTAACCATAAGTGAGAAATTAAGAGGTCAGATTAAAGGGCTTAACCGCGCAATTTTAAATGCGCAGGATGGGATCTCACTTATCCAAACCGCAGAAGGAGCCTTAAACGAAGATGCTTCAATTCTCAATCGTATTCGAGAACTAACAATTCAAGCCTCTAGTGATACTTTAACAACGAATGATAGACAGGAAATACAACGTGAGGTTGATCAACTGGTCGACGAAATGGATCGTATCGCTCAAACTACTGAATTTAACACTAAAAAGCTTTTAGATGGTTCAGCTACAGCACTAGTCAGTGTAAATTCAGAAGGAATGGAAGGAATACAAGTTGATAGCACAACTGGTAGTTCAGGCGACTATCTGGTAGAAATTAATCTAGCTGCAAGAGGTGAAAGGCAGCAATTAGCTAGTAATATTCTTGTAGATCAGGATGATGGCGAACTCGTTGATTTAGATACGAAAATCGGAGAAATTGAATCCTTTTTCAATAATGAGGGAAATAGCGTTCTGTCTACTCCACAAGAATTAACTATTCGTGGAAATACAAATGCTACTAAAATCACACTTTCAGCTGATGTTAGCGTGCAAGAGCTCGTAAGCCAGCTCAAAACAAGTATTACAAAATCACCCCGCGACGGTGGGCTCGGAATCAGAGGAACAGATGTGAGTTTTAACAGATCAACCGGTCAGATACTCTTTACCTCTGGATCTGAGGGCAGAATTGGAGATATCAGCTTTGCAGCAGATGAAAACCTAATCAAGGCCTTTGGTTTTGAGGAAACTGTTCCGTCTCAAGATCCAGCATACCGTGCCACAGCAACTCAACAAGGGGTTGCTGATCCTATAATTTCTCAATCATCTACCACAAATACGCGGTTTTCTGGGGTTATACCCGGAATTGATCTTGAATTCGAACCCGCTACTCCGGCTACAATTGATGGAACGGAATCACCCGAAGAAGTAGTCAGAATTGGTAGCACGGATGCATCATTTACATTCGCAGATACAAATGCATACACGGTTACAGCAACAGGTGAGGGCGAGCCTACCCCCTCTGATCCAGTTACAATTACACTTAAAGCTAATACAACATACTCTAAGGCCTCCATCGAGAATATAATTAATACATCTATAGGTCTCGGTCGTGATATTGGCGGCAATACCAGCCTCTTACTTGGAGGTAATCCCGATGGTGTTTGGACCCCACCTAACGTGAGAGCATCATTTCGTGGTAACAATCTAGTACTAACATCCGGTCTAACTGGCTCTAGTGCAAAAATATCAATTTATAACGCAAGTTCATCCGTTAGTAATATTCTAGGGGTTCAGAATGGCGTTTTTATGGGTTCTCAAGGGGAGGTTGCTCGTCTTGAAGGGGCCAAGGATCTCAGTAATGGATTTAGTGTAGGTGCTAATAGTCTAATCTTTCAAGTCGAAGGGCCTGATGGTAGAAAGACTGACTCCAATAATACAGCCAACAGGATTGAATTCAATGCGAATTCTAATATTTCGCCAGTTAGCATAGTGCAAGTAATCAATAACTCGATGCGAGCAGCAAATATAATGGCAGAGGCCAAACTTAACAATAGCGGTCAATTGAGTATTGAATCTTTAGAAGACGGTGAAGATACGTCGCTGAAAATTTCTTTGGTTTCTGCCTTACCACCTAATCAAGATGGTAATTTATCAGATATAGGAATGGTTGATGGTGGTACAGCAGTCGGAAAAGGTGGTGTACCCGCTGAATTTACGGGGGCAACTAATGAGGCATTTGCAGACAGAGGATACATCTTCGATACCACAGTCCGTTTTGAAATTATTGACCGCTTTGGCGCCTCCAGTGGTGACATCGTTTTAGCTGCCGCAACTCAAACCGTCGGTACTAATAATGTCCAAGTAGCAACAGACGTAAATCAAGCTGTATCTTCGACTTCAATTGCACAAATTATAGACAGTAGTGGATTAAATTCTACCGATATCACCTATAGTTTTGATTCGGGAGGAAGGTTACAGTTTCATTCAAAATCAGTCGGTGACGAGTCTAGGATATTACTCACATCCAAAGATCCCAGATTTGGTATTGGTGTGGAACCAGTTAATTTCACAGCTTCAACTTCACAAACTAGCTTATTCAGCAGTTTCGGCATCGATGGTACTCAAGCAGCTCAAGGCGTTGGTAAAACAGAGTATGCAGTCCACGTATCAGACAGGAGCTTTTCTCTACAAATCGGGGCAAACGAAAGCCAAACTCTCGAGAGTAGCATTGCAAATTTTTCAGCTCGAGCCTTAGGGCTGAAGGGGATTGATGTGACCAGTTTTGCGTCCGCTGTAAAGGCTCTCGGTTCAGTTGACAGAGCAGTAAGAAGAGTGAGTTCAGAGCGTTCAAAATTAGGATCACTACAAAATCGTTTAACATCCACAATAAATAACTTAACGGTAACTACAAATAACCTTCAAGCTGCTGA
>CAZRWM010000045.1:7159-16537 GCA_964603885.1 uncultured bacterium | reverse complement strand
GAAGTTGTCTAAGGGGAATTATGAAAATTCACGAGTATCAGGCGAAAGAAATCTTGAAAAAGTATGACGTACCCGTACCAGTTGGTTTTGTTACGACTAAATTGAGCGATGTTAAGGATTTAGTTAAAAAATTACCAACCAAAATTAGCGTTGTAAAGGCGCAAATTCATGCCGGTGGACGCGGTAAAGGTGGCGGAGTAAAAGTCGCTAAATCCTTGAAGGAAGCGGAAGAGCATGCTCGCAATATTTTGGGAATGCAATTAATTACCCATCAGACTGGTCCTGAGGGTCAGAAGGTGCGTCAAATACTCATCGAACAAGGCATGGATATTGCCAAAGAATTTTACTTGGGAATCACCCTCGATCGATCGACTAGCAAGGTCACTATGATCGCATCTACTGAAGGGGGAATGGAAATTGAAAAAGTGGCGGAGGAGACTCCAGACCTAATCATAAAAACCCGGGTGGATATCGCGGCAGGCTTGACAGCGGGAAACATAAGAAAAATGACAGCAGGTCTTGGTTTTACTGATAAGATTGTACAAAAGAAGTTTGCACAATTTTGCAAGGCTTTATACAGCGTTTATATGGAATTAGATTGCAGTTTAATAGAAATTAATCCACTTGTTCTTACTGAGCAAGGTGAGCTGATGGCTCTAGATTGCAAGATTAACTTTGATGAGAATGCACTCTACCGGCATAAAGATCTTCATGATTTGCGTGATGAGTCTGAAGAAGATCCTACCGAGCTTAAGGCAGCTAGCTTTGGGCTCAACTTTATAAAGCTTGATGGTAATGTTGGTTGCATGGTGAATGGGGCAGGCTTGGCCATGGGTACAATGGACATAATAAAGCACTACGGTGGCGAACCTGCTAATTTTTTGGATGTGGGCGGGACAGCAGATGCCGATCGAGTTGCTAAAGCATTCAAAATAATTACTTCAGACTCAAATGTAAAGGCTATCCTAGTCAATATTTTTGGTGGAATCGTCAGATGTGACCGAGTGGCTAACGGTATAGTAGAGGCAATGAAAAAATCAAAGCTCAAGGTGCCTTTAGTGGTTCGATTAGCGGGAACAAACAGTGAAGAGGCCCGTGAAATCCTTGAAAACTCTGGTGTAGCTATTATCCCAGCAACCGGAATAAAAGACGCTGCAGAAAAAGTCGTAGCAGCTATCAAATAGTGTAGGAGTATGTAATGAGTATATTGGTAGGAAATAATACGCGGTTAATTGTGCAGGGAATAACTGGTAAAGAGGGGCAGTTTCATGCATCTCAGTGCCAAGAATATGGTACAAATTTGGTTGGAGGAGTTACTCCTGGTAAGGGCGGTCAATCGACACTAGGGGTTCCTGTATTTGATACAGTTCACCAAGCAGTACTAAATACAAAAGCTAATGTGAGCATGATCTTTGTGCCGCCATCTTTTGCTGCGGATGCGATAATGGAGGCTGCTGAAGCTGGAATAGAATTGATTGTATGTATTACTGAGGGTATACCGGTTAATGATATGGTTAGTGCGATACAAGTAGTTCGTTCATCGGGTGCTCGCTTAATTGGTCCCAATTGTCCAGGTATCATTACCCCCGGGGAGGCAAAAATTGGAATTATGCCAGGATTTATTCACAAACCCGGTAGAGTTGGTGTTATATCAAAGTCTGGTACTCTAACTTATGAGGCTGTGAACCAACTTACTGAATTGGGAATAGGTCAGAGTACCTGTATAGGCATCGGAGGTGATCCAATTATTGGTAGCGCTTACATCGATCTCCTGACTCTTTTTGAGGCAGATCCTGCAACGGATGCTGTGGTAATGATAGGTGAAATTGGGGGTAGTCTGGAGACAGACGCGGCTCATTGGATTCGCGACAATATGACGAAGCCAGTCATTGGCTTTGTAGCAGGAAGGACTGCTCCCCCAGGTAGACGCATGGGTCATGCTGGAGCCATAGTATCGGGGGGTGAAGAGACCGCACAAGCAAAAGCAGAGATTATGAAACAATGTGGACTTTATGTTGCCGAAACGCCCGCAAGTATTGGAGACCAAGTTGCGAAAGCGCTTAGTGAGAAGCGTCAAAAGTTTTCTGGCCCAGCTGAATTATCGATGGTGTATTAGATTGGAAACAAAAGATGATTTTTCTGTGAATCTAAATCCAGGAGATGCGCCTACCAAGTCGGCTGTTTTTCCTTTGGCCAACAGTTTGCTGTTCCCACATTCGGTGCAAGCTCTTCATATCTTTGAGCCTAGATATGTAGCGATGATAGAGAGTGCGTTGGAAGGAGATAGTTTTATAACCATGGCTCTTCTGAAGGCTGGTTACGAAACCGAATACTATGGTGTTCCAGAAATTTACTCTACAGCGTGTCTTGGTAAGATAATTGATCATCGGAGATTACCGGAAAATCGATTCCAGATAGCCCTTCAAGGAATAACGGCTGTCGATCTCACGAAGGAGCTCAAAAATGATGAAGAGTTTAGAATTTTTGAAGTTTCGCAAAGACCCTTCAAAGAAGATTTAAGTAGTTCTCAACAGCTTATTTTTCGAAATGAGTTTTATGAATTACTGGAAGCTTATTTTTTACTGCAAAGCGGTATGAAGACTGATCCTAAAAGTCTTTGCGCAGACATGACCTTTGCAGCACTGTTGGACAATCTTTGCTTTTTAATTCCACTAAATAGTGACCAGAAAATGAAGCTTTTGCGTTCCGGTGCAAGCTCAGAAAGATGCTTTCTTTTTCAGAATTATCTTGAACTCGAAATAGGTAAGATGCAGGGTCAAGAGGGTACGAACTCCCCATCTGACAGTGGCGGCCCAGGACCATTTTATCCCCGAGGAGGTTCCGGGGGCGGACCGATGGTCCATTAATTAAGTTTGCTTATTTCTCAATTTGCAGCATCTCTCTAGTTCTCTCAAGGATTATTTTCTTGGCATTACTAAAGCTGCTATGCATCAAAGCTCCTGATGCATTACGATGTCCGCCTCCGCCAACTAGTTGTGCGAGTTTACATACATCTATCTTGCCTCGAGAGCGAAAACTTATTTTAGTACGATCTTCTTCAACATACTTAAAAACGATAGCGACTTCCAAATTTCTAATATTAGAGATTTGGTTGATGAGGTTCTCGGTTTCTTCTAAATCTATCTTAGGCGATATATCTTTATCAATATCAAGGGTCACAAGCTTACCGCCGTCATGTTCCTGAATTAATGAGTACAAATGGCCTATAGTTTTGAAGTCTGAAAAATTGTTGTGTCTGTATAGTGCTGAGTAGACAAGCCAATGATCGGCTTGAAGTTTCAATAGTTTGGATGCTACCTCGAAAACATAAGGGTCATTTGAATAAGCGAATCTTCCAGTATCGTACACGATACCCATGTAAAGAGCGGTTGCCATGGTAGGTGTTACTTTTATTTCCATGAGTTGTAAAACTTCAAAAACTAATGCGCAACTTGCGGGGCTGTCGGTCACCACGAGATTGTAGTCACCAAATAAATCATTACTCAAATGGTGATCAAGATTCACCATTACATAATCTAAGTCTTGAAATCCCCTTGGGAGTGCAATTCTATCAAAACTTCCGCAATCAAAAGTTATTATACCTAATGGTCCCTCGACCTCAGGCATCTGGTACTCAAGGCATACGTGTTCGGCCATTACCTCATAGTAGTCTCGGACAGGTTCATTTAATATATAGTGGATTTTAAGTCCCAAAGATTTTAAGGCTTCGCCCATTGCGAACATGGCACCTAATCCATCACCATCTGGATTTAAGTGGGATGTTAACACTAGTGTTTCGGGAATCTTGCTTAATAATGTCTGAAAATTTTTAGGAAGAATCGAGGTCATAGCACTCCTACAACTTCTCATCGTTATAATGAAAAGCAAGGATTATGACTAAATGAATAAGAAATAGCAAGTATTTGGATTATAAATTTTATGAAAGTTAGACTCGAGAGTACATTTACTGGCTCATATCTCGCACAGCAATTGCTCTATCGAAATAACCTTTAACAACAATTTCTGTCCAATGATAATAGCCTCGGCTAAAGTCGTACATATAGGCTGAATTGTCGGATCGTAGGACGCTCCAAAGACTGTAGCCGCTATCTCTTGTAAAGTTGTAATCAAGACATAGCGGATCGCCATACTTCCCCTTACGTTTTGAATTCTTTAAATATATTTGACTTAGTTCCTTGGTGGTAGGGAGTCTCCAATTATCTCCCAAAGACTTTACCCATTTATCAGCCATTTGCCAACTGGTAGGTTTATCCGGACCTTCTAACCATTGAAGACCCGTTAACGCATCTTTGATGATTCCTTGCTCGGTCTTTGTGAATCTGTCTTCATAAAGCTCGTAGAATTTTTCAAATTTTAACGCTCTAATGCCGTCCTGCGCGAACGTGCTACTTATAATTAAAAAGGCAATCAGGTATTTGAGTGTTTTCATTAACGCTCCATCTAGGTTTTGATCTTTTTTAGACTTAAGACGTGACCATAAGATAAAACTGACTTGTGTCAAGATCATTTCTAAGATAAGTTCTCCCATTGTACAAATTTGTAGTTGGATAGATGAGTTATGAGAAAAAATTTGATTTTAACGATCTTTTTATTCAGTTGTTCACTTTTATTAGGCTCTGAAATAGCCAACGATGAATTTGCTAAGTCATTCGGAAAGGTGGATAAAAACCAGGAGATCCCGATGCATGGGACGAGTGATCTTGATCGCAGAGGTTCATTAAATTTCCCCTCAACTGGATTACTTAAGTTACCCAAGCCCGGTTCATTAAAACTTCCCAACAGAGCAGAATCAAGGATTGAATTTTCTTCCTGGTGTACACACATCTCCGTGAATCCGGGAGACGAATTTGTTGCGGTAGTAAAGGTTAATCTCAAGGAGGGATGGCATATATATGGAGAGGGTGAGACGAATGGTATTGTTACGAATATCCAGTTGCGTTCTGGAGAGTTTATAGAGCTTGATCAGGGTTTATCTCCTCCCGTAAAGAAGCGGATCAATATAGCTTCAAAGGCTATAGATTCGTACTATCTTGTAGATGGTAGTTTTGCATGGATTCGCTTGAAACTGAGAGATGATTTAATCACCAGTAAGAACCTTACGTTGAAATTGAGAATAAACTATCAGCTCTGTAGCGAATCAGTCTGCTTATTACCGAGTACAACAAACATTGATCTCCCTATGGGAATTGGAATAACTAAAAATAATCAGACGCCAGTAGCATTTCAGAAATCTACTGGGTTGTTTTTGGTAAATCAGGCACCGAATGAAGAGAGTTCGGTAAGTCCAGATAGCTCTTCTGACCAGTTGAATATGTTGATTGACCAGAGTGCATTAATGGCCCTTTTAATGGCTTTTTTATGGGGTTTACTGGCTTCGTTAACACCGTGCGTATACCCAATGATACCCATTACGGTTTCTTTATTTTCGTCTGGTAGTGATAGCTCATCGAAAACAAATCGATTCATTAGTGCGTGTTTTTACGTAGCAGGTATCATATTGGTTTACGCTGTTCTTGGCGTCATAACATCGTATTCCGGTAGAGACCTTGGTTCTTGGTTAGCAGAACCTGTCGTAGTGATCCCCTTGAGTTTGTTAATTGTGCTATTGGCGCTTTCCATGTTTGGTTTGTTTGAAATGGACTTGCCAAATTCTCTTAAGACTAGATTGAACGATATAGAAGGTAGATCGCCCCTTGCATTGTTTTGTATGGGTGCGGCAATGGGTTTTGTGGCGGCACCATGCGTCGGTCCATTTGCCGGTTCCATAATTTTATGGCTGGCTAAAAATCCGGGAAGTCCAATATTTGGTTTTTTGTTGATGGCTTCTTTTGGACTCGGAATGGGGTGTCTTTTTCTACTTATTGCAGTTTTTTCGCAAGAACTTCTACCTCGCAGTGGCTTATGGATGGTAAAAATCAAGCAGGCGATGGGTTATTTATTAATAGGAATGTCTTACTATTTTCTGTCTGTTTTCATTCCTGAAGATAAAGTAATTATTGGATGGTCGATATATCTAATGATTGGAGGAGGACTTTTAGGCGCTTTTGCACAACTTGCCTGGGAAGATATCTGGTGGAAGCATTTATTGAAGACCTTGGGGATTATTCTGTTCTTGATCGGAATTTTTCAAAGTTTGTTGCTAACAATATCGAAGTCTAATTTAGTCTTTACAGGTCAGGCAGTTCAGTCACCCTCACAAATTTATTCTGATTTCGATGTTGCTCTTAAGAAAGCAAGAAACTCCGGTAAACCCTTATTTTTATATTTTAGCGCTAGATGGTGCATTCCCTGTAAAAAAATAAAAACAGTGGTACTGGAAGACGAAGTGATCAAAAAAATGCTTAAAAAGTTTGTTGTTGCTTATCTAGATTGTACTGACTCGTCGTCAAAGTCTGCTAGACTAAAAGAAGCAAGATTTAATAGTTACTCGATGCCATTTTTCGCTTTTTTTGATTCCGAGGGAAGTCACCTTAAAAGTCTTGATGTTCATGGTTCTATTGAAATCGAGGATTTAATGGATCAGCTCTCCAAGGTTAATTAGCATCTCCGAGTTTTGCACGTTAGAGATCGCGAGAAGAGAGTAGGTTGTAGATTTACTCTTCAGCTAGTAATTCTAAATACCTTGCTGTAATTTCAGAAAGTTGTTCTTCACTGAGATCGTGAGTCTTTAGAAATTTCTGTTCTTTGAACTTACGTATTTCGGGGTCATCCTCACCAGACATACTTAAATCGTATAGACGTCCTAAATTAAGTATGTCGCTCTTGTTCATTGCTTGTTTTTCAAATGGTGCTGAATCTTTCAATAAGTCGCTTAAGCAGTCCGGAAAAAATTTATTAGCTACTTGTTGAAGGTCCTTGCGATTGGATCTGGATTTGATAGCTTGTAATTCAAGACAGCTGTCGACCATGTTTTTTCGTATGTTTTCAGGTATGTTCCCAAAACTAATATTAGCTGCTTCTTTATCTCCATAATTGAAGTATGCCAAGCCCCTGAACAGTTCAGCTTCCCAATTTTTTGGATCTTTTTCTAATAATATTTGAGCAGATTTAATAACCATTGGATATTTTTCTTGACGATAATAAGCAATAAGATCAAGTGTTTGTGTTTCAGCCGAGGATGGATTTAACGGAACAGGACGCTGAACATGTTTTGTTTTTTCTGATGTGCAGCCGCTAATTAGAAAAGCTACTGGCCAGAGAGTCGAGATAACAATCTTGCGATAAAAATTAATAATCTTTTTCTTCATTGAATAACTACCCAGTCTTAGGCGACTGCATTCTATCACAAGTAAATGGAACAAGCCTCCGGGAGAAGCTTGTTAAATATCAATTCTAGGGCCTGGCTGCTTTAGTATTGCGTATAATTATGCATTAGGTGCTGTAAGGCCCTAGAAAATTATTTGTCCTAAGTGAGACTTTAATTAATGCCATTTACAATTGATTATAGAATCGACACATACAATGCGTAATTTACATTTTTTCACGATATCAAGGGCTTTCGTAGAATCCCTCATTGAAGGTCTTCGGGGATTTTGATAACATCCGAAAATTATTTTTCATACATAATATGATTCATACGCGATTTTTTGATCGAATTACCGTGTGAAAAGGAGTGTTAATCAATGATTGAAGTTGAAAACCTGTCCAAACAGTTTGGATCCATTCTTGCTGTCGACAATCTCAGCTTCCGAGTAGAGAAGGGCGAAATCCTAGGATTTTTAGGCCCTAACGGTGCTGGAAAGTCGACTACAATGAAAATGATAACCTGTTTTTTAGCTCCTAGTGCAGGAGTAATTAGGGTCGGTGGATATTCCACGGATGAATCTCCCGAAGAGGTTAAAAAACTAATCGGTTATTTGCCTGAAACATCGGCATCATATGCTGATATGAATGTAACTGAATTCCTTGAATTTATCGCAGAGGTAAGAGGTTATCGCGGTAACGAGATAGCTCTGCGAGTTGAAAGCGTAGTAAAAAAATGTTTTCTAAGTTCTGTGAGATATCAAACAATTGAAACGCTCTCGAAGGGTTATAGACAAAGGGTTGGATTTGCTCAAGCAATTCTGCACGATCCCCCAATATTAATTCTAGATGAACCTACTGACGGTCTTGATCCGAATCAAAAACATGAGGTCAGAAACTTAATAAAAGAAATGGGTAGAGATAAATGTATCATCCTGTCCACGCATATTTTAGAAGAAGTTGATGCTGTATGTTCGCGAGCCATTATTATCTCAAATGGTAGTTTAGTTGCTGATGACTCCCCTGAGAATATTAGATCTCGATCAGGCTCGTGTAACGTAGTTGATTTATCAATTCACAAGGTCCAGGCTGAAGAAGTTAAGCAAAAATTGAAATCGATAGCTGCTGTGGAGGTAGTAGAGGTTTTAGGAGAAGAGCAGTCTGACCCAGTCCATGTGAGGGTTACGCCCAGGGGGAAGGTCAATATACTCCCAAATATAAGTGAACTAGTGAAGAAGGAAAACTGGACTCTAGATGCACTTTATCAAGAAAGGGGTCGACTTGATGAGGTCTTCCGTGATCTTACGGAAGGAGATATATAATGAATAACTTTTTCCCAATATTTAAGAGAGAGCTTAGAGGATATTTCAATTCTCCCGTGGCTTATGTGTTCATAATAATTTTTCTAGTTGCGACTGCTGGTTGCACTTTTTATTTAGGTAAGTTTTATGAATCGATGCAAGCCGATCTGTCAGTTTTTTTTGTGTGGCATCCATGGTTATATCTCTTTCTGATTCCGGCAATAGGGATGCGATTGTGGGCCGAGGAGCGTAAAAGCGGAACAATAGAGTTGTTATTCACGTTACCCGTGAACTTACAGGAAGCGGTTGCAGCTAAGTTTGCTGCAGCATGGGCCTTTATTGGTGTCGCGCTATTGTTGACTTTTCCGATGATCCTAACGGTAAATCATCTTGGTTCACCAGACAATCGTGTAATCTTAACCAGTTATTTAGGGTCATTCCTTATGGCCGGCGCATATCTGGCAGTAGCTTGTGTTACGTCCTCCCTTACTAAAAATCAGGTAATTAGTTTTGTGTTGAGTGTAATTATTTGCTTCGTGCTAGTCTTGAGTGGTCATGGTGTGTTCACAGAACATCTGAATCAATGGTTATCAGTACCAGTGGCTGAGTTCGTTTCTCTATTTAGTTTTACGACTCATTTCAATGCTCTTCAAAGAGGAGTTATTGACACACGAGATTTAGTATTTTTTCTATCCGTCATTGGCACGCTACTAGCCGCTACGATGGTTATTCTTGAAAACAAGAAACATGAGTGAGGTAACGCTGTGAAAAAAAATGTATTTTTTGAATCGTTAAGTTCCTTGGGAATTTTACT
>CAZRWM010000045.1:0-7059 GCA_964603885.1 uncultured bacterium | reverse complement strand
CATTCTCAAGGTAAGATTAAACTCGAGATAATTGACCCGAAACCTGATACTGAGGAAGAGGAGTGGGCAAGTAAGGACGGTATTGCGCAGATTCCACTTCCATCTGGTGAAATGTTCTACATGGGGGCTGTGGTGCGTCCGGGTGGGCAAGCAGTCAAAATGTTTGATCCGAGACGGGAGTCGTTCTTGGAATATGACATTAGCGAGATGGTCCTGCGTTCGACTAGTCCAGGCAAAAAAACTATTGGTATTTTGTCTAGTATCTCAGTAGTTGGCAGCTCCATGCAATTCCAAATTCCCGGTCAGCCAGCACCCAAAAAAGATTGGGGTTTTGTAAAGCAGTTGAAAAATGTTTACAACGTGAAAGAAATCAAAACTGATTCGGTAGAAATTCCCGACGATGTAGACTTGTTATTGACTATGCATCCAAAGGGGTTATCCGAAACAACGCAGTACGCGATTGATCAATTCGTTATGAATGGTGGCCGGCTTATTGTACTGGTTGATCCCTCATCGCAAGCTGATGAGGGAAGAGGGTCTTCAAAAAGCTCGAATCTAAGTAGGCTCTTTAACACATGGAAAATTAAGTACAACTCTAATTTTTTGGTGGCTGACATGAATAATGCAACCAAGGTAGGAACGCCAAGCGGAATGCCTGTGGATTACCCTATTTGGTTAAATCTAGATCAGCAAGCTATGGCGTCTGAAAACGTAGCAGTAAGTGACCTCGACTCTATAATGATGATTGAAGCAGGGTCATTAGAGGCAAGTCAGAATAGTAGTATTGCTTTCTTGCCACTAATACAGAGTTCTTCGGAAGCTATGATTCTTCCTGTAAATGATATCGACCGGAGTGACCCTTTTGCAGTCATACAAAAAATAACTCCTGGCACCACCAGAAAAACTATCGCTGGTATGTATTCTGGTGAGTTTGAGTCGGCATTCAGTAAAGCACCGACGAAGGAGGGGGACTCACCCTCCTATTCAAAACCACACAAATCTCGTGTGAGCCAGGCGAGTAACTTGCTGGTTGTAGCAGATACAGATTTTCTCCAAAATCGTTACAGTATGGAAGAAATGCGACTTGGTAACTTAGTTCTTGGAGTTCGCCCGCTAAACGATAACTTAAATTTCATGTTAAACAGCGTGGAATTTATGTTAGGTAACAATGACCTGATTAGTGTTCGGTCGAGGGGTAAGTTTTCTAAACCTTTCGAGCGAGTGGTAGAACTGCAAAAAGAGGCTCAATTGCGATACAAAAGTAAGGAAGAAGAGTTAACTCAGAGTTTGAAGAGAGTTCAGCAGGAAATTAATAGGATTCAAGATCATCAGATAAAAGGTAATAAAGTTATTTTGTCACAAGATCAAATAGCAAAGATTCAAGAGTTCAAAGAGCAGGAGTTGCAAATTAAGCGTGAACGACGAGATGTTCGGAGGAAGCTCAGGGAAGATATTGAGAGTCTTGGTCAGAAATTAACGTTTATCAACGTTTTTCTAATTCCAATTCTGGTTGGTGTATTTGGCGCTTACCGAATTGTTACAATTAATTCTAGAAGGGGGTAGGAGTTGAAGCCCAGTAGTCTATTTGTGGTGTTGGCCGTTCTAGCGGTTCTGGCATTTTTACCAGAAAACAGTGTAGAGAATAAGAGCACTCGTAATGTTCAGTTGATGGATGGTATAGACCCTCAGGTGGTTCATTCTATCGAAATAAATCCTAAACTTGGTGAGAAGTTGGTCATCTCTAAATTAGGAGACGTTTGGAAAGTTGAGTCTTATAATCAATTTCCAGCAGATCCTCTGAAGGTCTCTCAGTTCTTGCAAAAATTATTTTTTCTTAAACTTGGTGATAAAGAAACAAGTGGTGCTAGTTTTTATGAAAAGTATGGAGTTTCAGATGTAGGAAAGATAAAGGGTTCCTTATTGTCCATCAAGAACGTAGATGGAAATATTTTGAAGTCTGTTATTTTTGGTAATGACCGAATGGGGAAGGGCCAGTATGGCTTTGATACCCCGGTAGGTCAGTATATGCGTCTTGCTGATCAAGAAGATATATATTTGTTAAAAGAGAGATTTTCAATTGAAACCATAGCGAGTAACTGGATTCACAAGAAGTTGCCTTCGATTTCCCGGGATAATATTCAGAAAATTGCAGTTAAAAGTGGTTCGGAATCACATGAGTTGGTGAGGCTTGAGGCGAAAGAGGAGTTGAAATTAAAGACACTTGAATCTGACTTAGTCATGGATAAAGCTAAAGTAGATGAGTTAGCTTCGATTTTTCAAAATTTCACTTTTAATAACTTAGAGAAGCCTGATAGTCGAGCAGCAACGATGAGCATGACAAATGTTTCGAATTTAGATTTATCAACATTTGATGGTATGAAGTTTTCTATGGAGATGGGTGTCAAAACCACAGCAAGTTCTTACCGATTTGCAAGGGTTAGATGGGCTGAATCCAATCCGTCACCAGAAGTGAAGACCAAAATTCGTGAATATAATAAACTTTATGATGGTTGGCTTGTGGGATTGACCGATTACTCTGGTCGTAACCTTTTCCCAAAACGCGCAGATCTAATTAGCACTCCTCCACTGGGTGCAAAGCACATTTTGGTTGCTTACAAAGGGGCGAGTAATTCTAAAGCGGAGCGTTCTAAAACAGAGGCCTTTGACTTGGCAAATAAAGTTTTAGCCGATTTAAAAGCGGGTCAGAAATTTGAAGATATGGCGAAGCAATATTCGGATGATAGTACCAACAGCGCTCGTGGTGGAGATCTGGGTAATTTCAAAAGAGGTGATATGGTTCAGACTTTTGAGTCGGCTACCGCAGCTTTAAATATTGGTGAGACTAGTGATAAGCCTGTAGAGACTGTTTACGGTTATCATATAATTCAAAGAACACAGTAGTTATTTTTTCAAGAAAGGCTGGTCCCATCGGACTGGCCTTTTTTTTTTGGGAGATTTATGGAAGTTAAAGAAGCACAGCAAATAGTGGATCGATATATATCATCATTTGAGGAAGGTTATTTTCCAGCTTATACCAATTTAATTAGATTGATGGAAGAGGTTGGAGAGTTTTCTAAGGAGTTTAATCATCAATTTGGGCCCTTGAAGAGGGGTTCATGTTCGGCCGAAAATCGGCTGGAAGAGGAAATTGGAGATATTTATTTCACTCTTTGCGTTTTGGCCAATCAACTTGATATTGATTTATCAGTTGCGTTAAACAGGGTGATTGAAAAATATGTTGCTAGAGACCAGCAGCGCTGGACCTTGAAAGATAAAAAGAAAACGTAATATTTAGGCTAATGAATTGCCGTCTAAAATTAAATAAAAAAAGTGATTGATATGAAATAGAGGTTATATGCTATAATTTTAATATATTCAAAAATTTGCATACTTTACAGTTTAGATACGAGGTCAAACATGCATTTCAAAATCATGATTTTTTGCTTTTTTATAATAGTTAGTCAGTCTTGTTTTGCTTATGAAATTGAGTCTTCAATGCGTTGGTGGAACCCTCAAACTCGAGGAACTGTTGGAGATGCAAACCAAGGGGCTTCTGTATACGATAAGTCTGATACTGGTCTTGGTTTGGCATTTCGAGTAGATTTTGGACGTACTATAACGGAATTAGTTTATTCCCGCTTCAACATAGGTTCACCGATTCTTAATAATAACCAGCTGATGTCGACACCTTTTCGAACTTCTAATCAGTCTGAATTCATCATTAAAATGGATACTTATGATCTGCATGCTCGTAATTTAATCCACAAGAATAAGAATATCAGTCTGCGTTGGTCTTATGGAATTACTTACCTAGAGGCCGATATTTCTCAATCTGACATTTTGGGTAGTAGTGCAAAAGTAGAATCGTCAGGTGTAGTACCTATGTTGGGTATTGAAGCGGAATGGTACATACGGAATAGCCTTAGAATGCGCTCTCACTATCGATTTGGAGATAGAAATATTGGTTCCGATGATATGCGTCTCAAGGATTTTGAGGTAGCGCTGATTTGGGCTCCTTGGTCTGCTACAAGTCTTGAGCTGGGTTATCGCAACTTAAGTGTGGATTTGAATAAGCAATTTACAGGTCATCAGAGCTTTCTCAAGCAAGATTATCGAGGTCTTTACAGCCAGGTCAATTTACAATTTTAAACATGTATTCAGTGAAAATTATGCACCTAATTTTATAGATTCAAGCCTCGTTTGCTTGAAATGCTAGTTGTTGTTCAGTCTTCTTAAATTTTCTATTTTTCAATTGAAACCAGTCCAATCGGACTGGTTTTTTTTGAATTTTATTGATTTGAATTGGGTCAGCAAACTTGTATTTAGCGGGTTGGTACTTTCAACGGCCTTATTTCTTTTATTTATACTAATTCATTAAGTACTAGTACGCCAAAAGAATGCCAGCGAAGCAGAATTGTATAAAATAAATGAAATAGATGAAATAGATTATTATAATAAAATATATATTTAGTATGATATGATACATCAAATGAGGAAAGTTAAGTACAATAGTCAGATATCGCTAGTTAACGATCAATTATCAGCTAATAAGAAAAAATATCCTAAAATAATTATTTTTTTTTGCAATTTAGGGTTTACAATATCCCCATGTGTCAATAGCATCCCAGGCTGCATGGCTTTGACACATTTTTTTATAGTTTTGTTGACTAATTTGACATTGATTTTATGCCTTTGCTCGACCCACTCTTTGTGGGGCGTCAGCCCTAGTCTTTCGGTGAGCGAAAATTGGCCCTCTCTGAGGGTCGATACCTCATTAAAAAAAGCAAATCAGATAGACAATAAGCTCAAGGGTGTTGATCGTGGTTACGTAGGCAGCGACTCTACGAAAGCTATAGATTTCAATGAGTTGACCATTGATACGGAAAATAACTGTGAGTGTGATTACTGTTCTAGTGGTAAAAAGTCACGCTCTCGACCAAGCAGTGCTACAAAATCTGGGCAAGAATTCATTACAAAAACAGCCTCTGGTTTTCTCAAATTAAATAAACAAATTCGAGAGAAAGCTAGGCAATCGAATTATATTGAGGTTGGGGGTGTTCCTGTTTACTCTCAGAATCGTCAAGACCCTTACGATCGACAGGGGTATCGGGGCAAGTACCCTCAGGGGTACTGTGGTCCTACCGCTATGCAAATGGTGCTCGACTATTACGGTCTGAAAATTAGTAGAGATTTCTTGGCACTGACTGATTTGGGTACTGGTCCGATATATCGTCAAGGGCAGGGTAGTCGATATGCACCAATGGTAGAAATGGCTCGTCATCTTGGTTTTGTGGACACCGAAATAGTTTTTACAAATAAAATCAAGCACATTAAGTCTCGTTTGAGTCAAATGCGTCCTCAGATTGTAAGTCTTAAGGGCTACTTGAAGTATGCTTCTGGTTCAGTTTCTCGCCGTACTAAAGGACACATCGTTCTCGTCACTGGGATTGACGAGAGTGGAAAACTTATTATCCATGATCCCGCAGGCCGCGGTACTAGGTCGTTGATGAGCTCTAAAGATTTTCTTAGAGTTTGGCGGGGATTTTTGGTTGACCTTAGGGGTGAAAAATTTTCCCGTGACATTTCTAAGGACTCTTTACTGATATCTCGAAAGTCTTCTGCTCAGAAAGAGATGGTTAATCCAAGTAGTTTATAGCAAAATATAGCTACATTCATTTATTTGACAGAATTGTCAGATTTTTCTATGGCTATTTTACTTGTTTCTATTTTTACAATTTTTGTCATCATTATTGTGCTTTACGTTATTGAGGAGAGATTCGGTAAGATGCACAGAGTCAATAAGGATCAGCAATCCTTCTATGAGAAAGGAGCAATGGCATACCAGGCTGGAAATCTTGAGAGAGCTGAGCGTTATTTCACAGAGCACATTAAGACTCATTACAATCACTCTGATTCGTACAAATATTTATTAAAAATCTACGAAGATACAGGAAAGCAAGACAGTCTATTGCATATATGTGAGACTATTCTGGAGCTTGGAGAGCGCAATTTGAGCGGCGTTGACTTAGAAAAAGTTCGGCGGAGTTTTGCTGATATTTCATATGATAATAAATCCTATGAAGATGCTCTTTATCACTATTTAATTTTATTGGGTAAATGTCCAAGTAACGAATTAAAGAAGCGAACCGCTTTTCTCTATGCTTCTCAAAATCACTTTACGAAGGCGTTAGACTTTTACAGGGAAGTAATTCAAGACTCACCATTAGATTATGAAGTCAAAACTGCCATGATTCCCTGTTTGATTGGCGAGGGCGAGTTCGATGATGCCGTAAATCTGTTAGAGGAACTTCAGTCTAAGGATATGATATCCAGTCGAGAGATTTACATATTGGCAAAAATCAAACAGAAGCAAGGGCTAATGGAGGAATCCCATCAATTTTTTTTAGAGTTTCTTGAGCAGTCGAAATGGTCGGGTAGGAATTCTTGTAAAGATGCTTTGAGTTCGCTTTTGATGGACTTTTATGGGCTTAAATTTCCCATCGATGAGAATCAGCTTATTTTTTGGATAAAGGTTTTCAAAGGTTGCTGTTTAGTATACTCAGATTCACCCAAGCGATTGATAGAGTTTTTCTGGCAGTTAGGATTTTTAGAATATTTCAAAGATACTGATAAATTAGATTTCGAAGCTTCGAAAGAGCAGTGGATGAAGGTTTTTAATCTAGACTCAGAATATAATAATGTGGCGGTTCTAATAGACAAGCTGTCGGTTACTACTGACGATAGTACTAAAGAGATGCTCGACGAATATGTTGAAAAGCGTATGGATTATGTACGGCTATGCGGTGAGTCAAAAGAGTTACAACCTCGAAACTATTACCATGTTCCTCCCATTGACGTACTTGGAATAGAAAAAGCAATGGAAAGCCCGCTCATTTCAAGTTTTACTGCTATGTTTAGGGGTAATACTACGAGTGTGGAGGATCTATTGTCGTTACCCGAGCATATCTTTGAGTTAAGGATTTCTCAAACTCTTCGTAAGATGGGGCTAACAATTAATGAGACCGTTTCACACCATAATCACAATAAAATGAGTTCTTT
>CAZRWM010000044.1:0-16653 GCA_964603885.1 uncultured bacterium | reverse complement strand
CTAATCCAAGCGAATCTTTAGTCTTGGTAACAGCCCAGAACACTTTTGCATCATTAGATTTGATTTTCTGTAATTGCTCAAATATTTTGAGAGCCTTCTTATTATCATAAGCTTGATAGGCCTCCTGACCGCGCTTCATATCGAGATTAAATAACTGCGATTTCGCTTCATCTAGACCTTTTTCTGAAGCTCTCATTAACCAATCTCTAGCCTTATCAAGACTTAATTTATTCCCTTGTTGTTTGATTATCATTTGCGATAAATCCAAACAGGCTAAGCCATGTTCCTGATTTGCAGCCTTACTGAGCCACTCGAATGCCTTGTCATAATTTTGAGGGGTCCCATCACCATTGAAATGGAGTTTGCCTAAATCATATTGGGCTTGTGATGAACCCTTACTGGCTTGCTGACGTAGGGCTTCTATGCCACTCAATTTTTTTTGCACAGGCTTTGGTTTGATTACCTTTTTATTAACTCTTTTTATAGATTTAGGTTTTTTTGCCTGACTTCTTGCCTTAGCGATACGGTCTTGACCCATATTGAGTTCAAGTTCTTGTAAATTCACCTCAGCCCCCGGCCAATTTTGCTTTACCAAAGAACTCCACAAAACCCAGGCCCTTAAATCATCACTCTCACCACCTAGACCTTTTTGATAGAATTTGGCTAATTCGCTACTCGCTGGTGCGTGACCTTGGGCACTAGCCAATTCATAAAATTCACGGGACTTCTTGTAATCTACCCTTCCTTGCAGACCAAGTTGATAAATCTTACCCACTAGAAACTGAGCTTCCGCATCTGAACGTTTACTGAGCATTTCAAGACGGGACAATTCACGAGCTGACTCAAGCTCTACTCCTGATCCAACAATCGTCAAAAATCCCAGTAATGTAGCCGAAGGCCCATGCGCTCGTGCAGCAGCATCCTCTAACAAGGATATTGCTTTATTTAAATCTTTCTCCCCACCGAGACCTAAGAGAAGCGTAAGAGCTTGGTGATACATTGCATCGCGCTGACCTTTGATCGCTGCGTCCGTATTGAAATCAAATGTGGGCTTTTTCCAATTTCTAAAATCATTTGGTAGATTTTCTATAACGTATCCAAGTTGACGATTACTCTGATTTGTAAATAGGTCATGGGGCCAAGGTGATATAGATAAAAGATTAAACTTGCTAGATCTCAGTTTTCGATGAGGAATCATCCAACCCGAGTCAGCTAACTTTACGGGTCCTAATGTCGCCAACTTTCTGGCTGTTAGAACTTGCTTCTTGGTCATGGATGGAATAATTGCATCATGAGTAGCTCGAGAAGGTTCAAAATCTTGCTGCATAGCTATTTTTAACCAAGCTAATGCGAGCACTGGCTGGGAATCAGCTAGCTTACCTTTATAAAGTACTCTCGATAATTCATGCATGGCGCGCCGAGAACCTTGTCTTGCGGCCATAAGATAGTAATGACGCGCCTTACCGTGATGTTGCTTAATGTCACGACCCAGTTCATATCGAACCGCTAGAGAAAGCATAGCTTGCCATTCTCCATGATCAGCGGCTTGCTCCAATAATTGAAGACCTAATTCTTTATTTACATTGGTATGCTTGCCATCCAGAAGAGCTATTCCAGCACGAACAGCTGCCTTCATACTTCCTTCTTTAGCGGCTTCTATGTCCCATTGCGTTTGTTTCTTTAAAAGTAAGTTTTGAGCACTATTAAGCTGCTGTTTACTAAGCTTTTTACCTATCAGACTAAGCATTTCGATCGCAGGCTCAAAACCAGCTTGCTTTGATAGTTTCATCCACATCCAAGCCAATTCAAGAGATTTTTCACCTAAATCTCCATTAAATCGACTAATAGCGAGATTATATTGGGCCGGAGCATGTCCCAACCTTGCGGCCTCGGTCAGCCAATGCAATGCTTCTTTATGAAAAGATTTACCTTTATTCTCTAAAAGTCTACCCAAACTATGCATGGCATCAATATCACCGGTTAGGACTTTAGTACGGAGACGCTTCTCAAAGTCATTCTTCGAATCACACCAGACAATAGAAGAATTGATGGTTAGCAATAATATAAATAGTATAAAATATTTCATTTTAACTAATCACCCGGATGAGAGTTTCAGTAAACTCAGAAATGCCAGCCTCTACAAATTTTGGATTTTTAGGTTCTAGGTGACGCTCCTCTAAAACTTTAACATTAAAGCCTTTATCAATCATAATCTGTTGAACCTCCGTAAGACTCACGGAAAAAGGCGGACCAAAATTTGCAGCGGCCGGAAAAGTAAATAATAAGCACAACCAATCGAGATTTCCTCCGCTTAACTTCTCTATTTGTCTGTAGTATTCTCGTCGCAAATCATTCGGCAAAGCAACTAGTGCAGCTCTATCCCAAATTTTAAGTGGCTTTTCTCCGTTAGGAATATCAGCTGATATGAGATCAAAAAAATCAGCGCAATAAAGTTTAAAGTCCTCAGTCTCGAAACACTCAACAGAATCACGAATAAAATGTTTACGCATATTCAGGGAAAATTTTTTATCAAAATCCTCTAAAGCATCGCGAACATACTCCACTCCTACTATTTGATGGCCCAGACAGTGCAGTTCCCACATATCAATACTACGACCACACAATGGTACAAATATTGTTTCACTTGTTTCCAAAAGCCAAGTAGATAAAGACTTTTTTAGGTAGTGGTTCATCTCAACTTGATCAAAGCCGAGCCGCTCTTCTTTCCATACTTGATTCCAAAAATCTAATTCCAAGTCTTTTACCCATTTATTTTGATTGGTTTAGAATGTCCATATCAAACCATATTTGCAAGGAGATAACAAAGGCACTACATTGTGCGGCTCATTCGAATTGCGAGAAATCTATGAATCCGATTTTTTTAGTCCTATTGATAGTTGTAAATACAGTGATCCATTCTTTTGGTGGTCCGGCAAAGGTGGAACTGGAGAAAGTTTTAACAGATAATATTGCGCCACAAGTCAATTATGTTGCTACAAGTCTCCCTATTGCTCGATCAAAAATTTCGTCTACGGGGCAAGGATTAATAGTGAAAAGAAACATCTATTTTGGAATTCCAGTGGATAAAGATCAAATAGTTATTGTCTTAGATACGAAACATGCGAACTTAGATAAAGCTCAGAAGCTGGCAAGGCTCTCACAGTCAAAAGCCGAATTATTGCAAGCCATGAATGGCTCACGAAAAGAGGAACTTGATGCAAGTAGAGCGAGATGGGTCCGTAGTCAAGCTAGGCTAAAAGAAAGTAGCGCTAGCTTGAGTCGTGTAATCGGCTTATTTCAGAAATCTGCTACCACAGCTGAAGATTTAGACTTGAAGAGACGGGAATACGAGATCGCTCAGGCAGAAGAGGTGGAGGCTTTGAAAAGCTTTCAACTTATTAAATCAGGTGAAAGAAAAGAGCATATTCAGTATTTACAAGCACGCGTTGAAGAGTCAACCTTAGCCTTAAAATCAATCGATCTGCAAATTGAGGACATGAGCATTAAAGCTCCTTTCAGTGGTATATCAGGTGAAGTATTAGTGGAGGTCGGTGATTGGATAAATATAGGTGACCCTATCGCCGAGCTAGTGGACTCTAGTTATCTTGATCTCGCAGTATTGGTCCCAGAGGAACAAATTTCACAGGTCCGCAGGATGAAAAAGGTGCCAGTCAGCTTCCCAGCTTATCCAGAGTACAAGGGGCTGGAGGGCCTCGTAGTCTCAATCGGACCGATAGCTATGCTGCAAGGTAAAACTATCCCTGTAATTGTTCGCGTAAAAAATCCTGGTTTTTTAATCGCTGGGATGAGTGCTCGGGTGAGTCTTCCCGTGGGTCCAGAATTGAAGAGAATATTGATTCCCAAAGATGCTATTCTACGTACGGCGGGACAAAGTAGCGTCAAAGTTTATGTCAATAAAAACGGTAAAGCCGAACTTCGCATGGTCAGAGTTGGTCAGGAATTCGGTCAATTCATTGAGATATTAGATGGCCTAGAAATTAATGAGGAAGTAGTCACCAGAGGAAATGAGAGACTACAACCAGGCAGTGATCTCGATATCAAAACTAGTAGCAAAGGGGCCAGTGGTGTACCCCAGCAATAATTCAAGAAGTGGAATCCTAGAATCCTGCATAAACTATCCTGTTACCGTTTCTGTTGCAGTTCTATTTGTTGTTTTCTTTGGTGTGAAATCCCTTGTTTCACTCCCCGTTCAAATGACGCCTGACGTCAGTAAACCAGTTGTATCTGTTAACACTATTTGGCCTGGTGCCTCACCCGCTGAGGTTGAGCGTGAGATTCTAGAGCGTCAAGAGCAATTTTTGAAGTCTTTAGAAGGACTTGACGAAATGAATGCAACCGCAAGTCCATCATCTGGAAATGTGGTCCTCAACTTCAAAACCGGCACAAATCTAGACTCTGCATTATTAAAGGTAAATAATTTATTAAATCGTGTTCCTGGATATCCAGCTGAAGTTGAGCGTCCTATTATATCCACGTCAGGAGCCTTCGATAATGCGATCGGATGGTTTATATTTCTGCCACTTGGCGACGAGGTTGATCCCCAAATTTCATCAAAAAAAATATTTGTCGAGGATCATATAGAGTCTGCATTCGAGCGCGTTCCAGGAGTAGCTGCGGCTAACATATTCGGTGCTCAGGAGGAAGAAGTACAAATCCTATTTAGTCCTCAAGCCATTGCTAGTCGTGGACTAACAGTGCCACAAGTTATTACCAAAATACGTCAAGAAGGTAAAGACTATTCGGCTGGGAAAATCGATGAAGGTAAAAGACGTTATATCGTTCGCACCAAAACGAGCTTTCAATCGCTATCCGATATCGAAAATATTCTGCTGAGGGAAGACCCTAGAGAGCGGGTTTTTCTAAAAGATATTGCTAAAGTAACAATTCAATCAAAAGATGCCGGATCTCAAGTTAGATATAAGGGGCGACCTTGTATAGCAATAAATGCTCAACGTCAGGTTGGATCAAATGTATTAAAAACTATGGCAGGACTACAACAAACCATTGAAAAACTTAATGAGGGTATACTCAAAGATAATGGATATAAACTAATTCAGGCTTATGATAGTTCTATCTACATTAAGAAGAGCTTAAATCTAGTATCCCAAAATCTTCTTTTGGGTGGTTTGCTTGCTATTACTGTATTGCTGTTATTCCTTCGTAATGTAAGACCCACATTGATTATTGCTTGTGCCATTCCTATCTCAGCGATTGGAACCTTTCTCGGTATGTTTTTACTCGGTAGAAATATCAATGTAGTTTCTTTAGCTGGAATAAGTTTTGCCGTAGGCATGTTAGTAGATAATTCCATTGTAGTTCTTGAAAATATCTTTTCTCATTTGCAGCGCGGAAAATCACCATATCTCGCTGCTATAGAGGGTACCCGAGAAGTCTGGGGTGCTATTGCGGCTTCAACGATTACCACAGTGGCCGTCTTTCTTCCGCTATTATTTTTAGATTCGGAAATAGCACAGCTTTTCAAGGATATTGCACTAGCAATAAGCTGTGCCGTAACTTTATCTTTGTTAGTCTCAATTTTTGTTATTCCAACGCTAAGTGCAAACGTATTACGCAGTAATGCGAGCTCAAATGATTCCCATGTATTTTTCGCAAATTCTATATCTAGATTTGTATTAAATTTATGTTCTTCTAAAGCTAGACAAATATTAGTAATAGCCACGCTGTCCATAAGTTCTATTCTATTCTCGTACCTTTTGTCTCCACCCGCAGAGTATCTACCAACAGGTTCAAGAAACTTGGTATTTAGTATTCTTATACCACCTCCGGGCTATAATCTTCAGGAGTTTATTCGAATCGGAGAAAAACTCGAAGGCGATCTGAAATCACTTTGGGAGGGTGACGAGCCTGAAGTCAGTAGTTTTTTTTATGTAGCTAGCTCTACACGGGTATTCATGGGTTTTCGAGCCACTGAGGATGATACTGTCGACAATTTGATGAAGAAATTACGAGGTACCCTAAATACCGTACCCGGAATGCTTGCTATAGTGGTTAGAGCTAGTCTATTTAATCAAGGATTTGGCGGCGGACGTACCATCGATTTGAGGCTGACAGGACCTGATCTCCAACAACTTATGAATAACGCTCAACAAGCCTTCTTTAAGGTTCAAAGTGTAATACCAGGCGCGCAAGCACGACCGCAACCTGGACTCGATCTAGGTCAACCTGAATTACATGTCTTACCTAATTATAAAAAGCTAGCTGAGGTTGGTTATAACAGTCGGGATATAGGTCAAACCGTTGATGCAATGGTAGATGGAGTGCTTGTTACCGAATATCGTAAGGCAAATGGAAAAATGATCGACGTAAGCCTTCGAGGTAAAAAGCAAGATGTCATGAATACCCAAGCTATCAAAAATGTTCCCTTGTATTTACCTAATACAAAAGGTGTTAGTGAACTGGGCTCGATCGTAGATGTAAAGCATGATATGGGCCCCACCGAAATATTACGATTTGAACAAGAGCGCGTCGTTACATTATCGATTACGCCGCCTCTTCAAGTTCCACTGCAAACAGCAATGCAAAAAATTCGAGACGAGATAATAGAGCCCATGCGAGAGAAAGGCAATCTAGGCGGTCCATACAGAGCGATTTTGGCTGGCACCGCGGATAAACTAACCACAACTCGTCAGCAGCTGCAGGGCCAATTCTTTTCTGCCATGTTGGTAACATATCTACTATTATGCGCCCTGTTTCAATCATTTATGACCCCTTTTATAATATTATTTTCGGTACCACTGGCGGCTTTTGGCGGTTTTTTAGCGTTACGAACAGTCAATATTGCCGTCGCTCCACAACCTTTAGATGTACTAACTATGCTAGGCTTTATTGTGCTTCTCGGAATCGTCGTGAATAACGCAATCCTGATTGTTGATCAAACTCTAAAAGGAATAAAGAATGGCCAGAGTAAACAAACTTCTGTTTCAAAGGCATTGATAGCAAGGGTAAGGCCAATATTTATGTCCACATTAACCTCGATGTTTGGCATGGCTCCATTAGTACTTATGACTGGTCCAGGAAGTGAATTATACAGAGGTATCGGAGCTGTTGTATTAGGCGGACTAATGATCTCCACAATATTTACATTAATTCTTATCCCAGCTATGTGTTTGCTATTCTTACGAGATAAAAGTAAAGAGGAGATTAGCTCTTAGGAAGATCTGTTATTTTTGGTTTAGGAAACCAGCCAAGTAATTGCCCTGCTAAATAAAAGGTCAAGACAATTATTGTCAAAATACCAATTTCTTGAGACATGCTCATATCGAATATTCCCAGGAAATAGCCCCTGGAATCAGCTCGTAGAAATTCTATAAAAAATCGAAAAAATGCGTAGCAATAAATATATGAAATGATAATAATTCCTGGTGTTTTTAACCTCTTGTAAACAAACCATAAGATTAAAAATATTAAAGCTAATCCTAATCCAGAATAGAGTTGAACCGGATGCCTTAGAATATTTTCGTTAGGAAAAACAACCATAAACCAATTCATATAGGGTAAATTATTATAACTGACTCCGAAACAACATCCATGAAGATAACAACCAATTCTTCCCATGACTTGAGCTGGTAGGAGTGAGAGAATCATAATATCGCAAATTCTTATCCATCCCGGCTTTCCACGCCAGAATAAAAGACCAGTAAATATCCCTCCGGCTAGCCCCCAATAATAGACCATTCCGCCCTCATAAAATTTAACTGCATCAATGGGGTGACTAACAAAATAGTCCCAATGAAGGTTAATGTAACCTAAACGAGCTCCTATAATGCCGCCAAACAAACATGCTAATGCCATCTTCAAAAGTAATAAGAACGAAATGTTTTGCTCAAGTGAAATATTTAGTAATACCAAAGCAGTACAGCAGAAACCAAAAAACCACATTACACCGGAAGTTAATACCTGAAAGCCTGCTATATCTAATAGAACTGGATACATTGTTACCGATATAACTATCTATCAGAATCGACTCTGGACGTAATTATTTCTTTTACATTCAAAAGGCTACTATGCTCTAGAACTTTTGCACTATCCAACTTTAGTACTCCAAAACTACTTTCAAACTCCTCACTTAAATCTGAAATGAATTCATTTATTTCGGCTTCTAAATCATTGAATGATTCTGAATACCAAACTCCGAGATGGATTCTTATCTCAAAATGTCTACATCTGAACATATGCAATCCGAGTATTTTCAATGCAAAATCTCTCAAAGCATCTAAAGTATGGGATGTCTCAATATCATCGGCTTGCAATATAAGGCATAGTTTATTTTCCACCATGCTAAACTCTTTAAATTTCAAACGGTATGGTTGTTCAGAAAATGATTCTTGAAAATAACTATTTAAGATAGATTTAATCTCTTGATAGCTAATATCAACAGGAATATTAATTGACCAACTCTCCGGTACTCGATATTGATCACACAATAAGGGCAACATACACACGTACAATTTCAGCGAATCACTCATTAAAAATTGTGCTGATATTTCCTGATCTTTCATATCAGTAAGTATCCCACTTATTAATTGACACTGAGTAATGTTAGGATCGAGTAATTTCCCAATGCTAAAACCATTGATTGGCTTCAGTTCACCATAGACTGCTACTAACTTTTGCCACTCAATTTCGTCTATCCACATCAATAATCCAATTTAGTATTAAGAAGACTTTTATATGTATCCTATTTTGAAATAGCATATCTATCCAATGTTGACAGGTGCGATCCATTCCACCCACCAAAAAAGTAAAGAATGCCATCAACTACTGCCCCTGCATGATAGCGACGTGGAGTGCCGCCACTCAAACCTACAATCCATGTGTTAGCTTCGAGATCATATATATACAAATCGTTACTGTATAGACCGCTACCTTTGCTTCCACCCCAAACCCACATTCTATGTCCCTCAACCAAAGCCACATGACTGGTGAGTGGAGTTCCTAAAGATATACCCTGACTCCATTCACCCGTTTCTATGTTATATATATCTAGCGTATCAGATACGGAAATTTCTAGATTATTCTCTGTCTCGCCACCAAAGAAGAATAGTTGATTATTGTATAGCACCGAGGAATGACCTCGTCTGGGAGTCCCGCCATCGCCTAGTGCTACCCATTGATCATCAGAAAAATCATAATACTCTAATGAATTTGATAATCCATTTGCGCTTTCTCCACCCCAAATGTACATTTTAGAATTTATTACATTAGCGGTGTGGGATGCCCGGGCAATTCCACCAGCAGTTGCGATATTTTCTAACCAAGTATCTGAAAAGGCATCGTATACTGTAAAGGTATTATCATAGCTTAGATTTTTACGACCGCCCCAGTGATATATGTAATTTCCAAAAAATACAGAAGTGTGTTCTGAACGGGCTTCGACCACAAAATCGGCGATAGGTACTCCAGTGGTCCATGTTTGATTGACGTGATTAAATATCTCTTGGGAATTAGAGTCATTTCTGGTCACATCTTCGCCACCCCATAAAATTAATTGATTGGTCAAATCTCTTCTAACAAATTTTGCTTTGGATTTAGCTTTAGGACCTGTAATACTTGGCAACCAATTACCCGCATTATTCAGGATAGCCGGCCCAATTGTTACAGAGTCTCCACTTTGCTCTCCATCTGTAGGCGTAACTCTCAAAAATACCGATGGCTGGCTCGAGGGTAGATCCGAAATAGAATTCCAAACAATAGTGAAACTTTCTAGTGATTTTATTCCTACGGTGGGTTGATCTAGATGTCCCTGGTCTATATAAATCCAGTTTTGGCCACTATCAATTGAATATTCCATGGTTAATGACACTAAGTCATTATCGTGATCACTTACCACGCAAGATATTGATACTGAGTCTCTGTAACCTAAAATATCGGGCATAGCATTGAAACTTAATGAAATGATCTCAGGGATGTTGTTACTTACAGTTGTCATATCGAAAATATCCATAGTATTGAGATATTTTCCGGAATAACTTTCTCCTCCCCAAAAATACGCTCGTCCATTTCTTATACCAGCGCTGTGGCCTCGACGAGATTTACCGCCAGATACACCAGAAAGCCAAGAATTACTATCAAAGTTGTATATATCTAGAGAATTAATATTTCCTGTTTCATTTTCGCCAGCCCAACTATATTTATTTCCGAGATAACTTAATTGAGTATGATTCGACCGTGATGTCCCTTCCGCTATTTGACCTTCCACGATCCAAACATCATTTTTGGGATCATATATATCTATAGTACTGATAGGTAACCCGTAACTATTTACTCCTCCATAAAAATAAATATGACCATTGTAATAGCTAGCCTGATGATTCTTTCGCGCTTGACCTCCTGGCGAACCTATTACCCATGTTGATTCCTCCAAGCTAAATATACTTACAGTGTTTATAAGTTGAAAATTATGATCTTCACCCCCCCAAAAAACGATTTGATCATCGACTAATGTAGCCGTATGACCACTACGACCGTTTTCTGTGATCGGCCCAGCGATGGTGTCCCACAGATTATCCATACTAGTTATGGAGTATATGTCAGTAGTATTAATCGGACCTGAGTCATTGATACCACCCCAATGGTAAATTTTACTGCCTACGATATTTGCTGTATGATTGGTCCTTCCTCTTCCTCCGAAAAATCCTGTAATCCAACTTGAGGATGCTAGCTCATAAATGTCTACTGTATTTAATAGTCCCTCAGTGCTTTCCCCCCCCCAAAAGAAAATTTTTCCCTGTTCTAAGATAGCACTATGACCGGTTCTAGCTTGTCCTCCCTCCAAGCCTGAGGACCAATCGTCAGAACGCGTATCATAGATATCCATTGTCCTAAAATTACCTCCCCCGTCAGTACCGCCCCAAAAATATAATTTATCTTCGAAAGCTATACCTGCATGCATATACCTCGGCGTACCACCGGCGCTTAATTCTTTCCACTGAGTCAGATCTAAAATATCTAGAGTGTTTAACTCTATCTCATCTTTGTCTCTTCCTCCCCAAATGAACATTTCTCCGTTCCACAAAACAGCTGTATGCCCAGCTCTCTTTGCGTCATCAACTGAACCGTCATAAGCTAATCTGGATTCGGGACCTACTTGCCATTCATTGTTAGTAATATCAAATACATCAATGCTATCTAGCTTTTGAATATCTGTATTAACTGAACCTCCATAAAAAAAGATTTTATTTTCAAAAGTCACGGCTGCATGGTCTGATCTGGCTGTACCACCGTTTGGTCCTGTGGTCCAGGTATTAGTATTAATATCGTAAATATCCATTTGGTTTATACGACCAGTTTGAGAGACTCTACCACCCCATATGTAAATTTTTCCATCGTGAAGTGTAGCGGTATGAGCAAAACGAGCAGTTCCACCATTTTGTGCGGAGCCCACATCCAACTGATTTAATTGAGCATCATAGATATCTAATTGATTTGTTACTATTCCACTTGCGGGCCTACCACCCCAAATATAAATTTTACCATTATGGCAATTGGCAGTAGCATATTCTCTATTTTCTGCGATATTAGGTCCATCTGTTACAAATGTTTGGTCAGCGATATTATAAATTTTAATTCTATTTTCATTTTGGCCTCCATCGCCACCCCAAAAGTATACACCGGTAGTTATAGTGCTAGGTCCGGTCATTAAGCAGGAGGCTGCTCCTGATTTAGGATCTTGAAGTATGGGAGTGTCTAGATCATCAAGCCATTCGCCACTTTCAATATCATAGACGTTAACGTCACTACTAAAATTGCCGGCACCAAAACCATTCCATACATACATCTTTCCGTTGTGAACCGCAGCATTATGATCTGTTCTTCGATTGCCTCCTTCGGTGCCTCTATCCCAAGTATTCAAATTATACACATCCAAAGAATTCAGAGCATTCCCGAAGCTGTCTTGACCAGCCCAGCTGTAAATTTTTCCATCCCACTCTACCATGCTATGGTTTTTACGTTGCTTGCCGCCTCTAATGCCCTTAACCCAAATTTGACTATCTGCCTTGTAAATGTCCATGCTATTGGTTGTCAAACCCGAACTGTCTTCTCCCCCATGAAAATATAGTTTATTTTGATGTACAAAACCCTTGTGATGTTTCCTAGGTATCCCACCCAATACACCTTCCGACCAGTTTGCATCACTGGTGTTGAAAACGTCCAAGGTATTAAGTAATTGATCGTTTTCGTCTACTCCACCCCAATGATAGATACTATCTTGATGACTTAAAGAACTATGAGATCGTCGTTTACGCCCACCAGTAACACCGTTAGACCAAATACTTGAACTTAGTGAATCTCCACTCACTTCCGGAATAAATATATCCGTACTTGACGTTACTCCAGACGAGTTTCCCGCAATGAGATATATCCTACCCTCTTCTAAAAGGCTTTTATGAAAACTTCGCGGATTCCCTCCTGACACACCTCTTTGCCAGCTAGCTGTTTCTGTATCATATACATCAACCGTATTCAGATCAGCTCCCTGCTGGTTTCTACCACCAAGAAAGTACAATTGTTTACCCAATGTTATTGTGGAATGGTACTTTCGCGGTGTTCCTCCTGAAATACCTGATGTCCAAGAATCATTGTCGATGTCATATATCTCTAAACTATTGAGTACAACGCTGTCTAAGGTTTCACCGCCCCAGATGTAAATTTTGGTTCCCACTAAGGATGCGGTATGACCATATCTACTTACTTGAAATGGCTGCATTTCTTTAAAGCTTCTTGTGTAGATTGTATATTCATCTACACTATTACGAATGAATCCCTCCCCAGCCATACCACCAAATGTATATATTTTTCCATTGGGTGCTTCACCAAACGCCACAGAGGCATGGCTGTGCCTATATTTCCCCTCCGGAAGATAAGCTTTATGTGAATAAGTATCAGTTTCGGTGTCATAGATCATAATGTCGGAGGTTATGCCACTGGCACCTACCCCTCCCCATAGATATATGAACTGTCCTGACCTGACTGCTGTGAAAAGACTTTTAGCACTCAGCATATTAGAGCTATATGACCATTCCTTTGTTTCAAGGTTATATAGTTCAGTAGTATTTAAGTAGTTTCCTTGAGGGTCCTGGCCTCCCATAATATAAAATTTACCATTGTATGATTGGGCACCGTATTTCTCTCGAGCATTTATCAAGGATTTACCATTTAACCACTGCACACCCGTGGGCGGTAGAGTAAATACATCCATACTATTAACTTTACCGTTTGTGTTTTGGCCGCCCCAATTGAATACTCTTCCTTCATAGAGAGTCGCAGTATGATTCCATCTACTGGTACCGCCACTAGTTGATGTTGAATAAATCTGATTATTTAGGTCTATAATATCTACTTTGTTGGTTGAGCCATCTGACGTTAAGCCACCCCAAATAACGGCCCTACCATCTGCTATTACGCTACTATGAAAAGCTCGACTAGTTCCACCGCTTTGTCCCTCACTCCATGAAATTCCTGTATTACGAGGCATTTGAAATATATCTAAACTTGCTATGAAATCAAGATCAGTAGTATCCACTCCACCCCAAAGATACAACTTACCGTTTAGCATCGTCGCTGATGCATTTTTACGACGAAAAACATTATCGTTTAAATCATTCAAGAATATATTTTTATCCACATCGTAAACGCTAATCTTAGAACTCGTTTCACCTATCTCATCTTCGCCTCCTATAAAATAAAGTTTACCCTCAAAAGATACGCAACTGGAATTTTTGCGTGGCTCTGGGACGACAGGACCGGTAAACCAAATGTTTGAATTGATATCATAAATATCAAAAGTATTTATCATCTGATTCGCCTGATCAAATCCACCCCAGAAATATATCCTTCCCTCAAATTCACAAGCACAGTGGCTTTTCCTATTAGTACCTTCTGAAGTACGTTGGAACCAATTATCTGCTGCTGCGTCATAAATATCCAAGGAGCTAACTAAATTACCATTCTGATCTTCTCCACCCCATACGTACAGCTTTCCATTATACTCAACGCTCGCATGATTTTTTCTAGCTACACCACCAAAGTTTCCTTTACTCCAAACACCATTATTTATGTCATAAATATCTAAATCCTCCGTTAATCCGCCGGTTGCATCTACGCCACCAGAAATAATGAGTTTACCTTTAATCTCCTCCATTACGAAGTCTCTACGAGGAATTGCGAGGTCCGTAGACGTCGTAATCCAATGGTCCTGTACAGGATCATAGACGTCTAGTGAACTAATTAAAATTGTTTCTGAGCCCCCCCAAACATATAACTTTCCTTCATATTCTGCCGCTTGGTGAGCTTGTCTGAGGTTTGCCGAATTATCGCCAATTTCAAAATTCTCCGCTGACTCTTGGACATTTTTTTGCTTAAAATCGGGTATTTCATAAACATCAAAAGGTGTAGAAAAACCTTCTTCATTATTTCCACCAAAATAATATATTTTACCTTCAAAATTAACGGCACTATGTTGTTCTCTTGAGGTACCACCCGAATCTCCTTGACTCCAAATTTGTGTGGAAACATCATAAAGATCGACTTGATTTGTAGCACCTTCCGCATAACCTCCCCAGATTATTAATCTATCATTATGTAAAATCGCTGTATGGCCAGCTCGCGCATAACCACCTTGAATGCCGGTTTGCCAAGAACTATTCTCAATATCATATATGTCCATTGTGTCAAACAATATTTGCGAATTCATTCCTCCCCAATGAATGATTTGCGAACCATTAAGCACCGCGCTATGCTCACTGCGAGCGCTTCCACCTGACGGACCTTCGTGCCATGATTGATTGGAAATGTCGTATATGTCCATGGAATTGATCACATTGGTGAAACCCATTCCCCCCCAGAAATAGATTTTATAATCGTATACTACCGCCGAATGACCATTCCGAGCTATTCCACCTGAAACTCCAGATAGCCATGTATCTTCATTGATATCATAAATATCTAAATCGCTGAGATTTCCATTCGATCCTTGCCCTCCCCAAAAATAAATCTTGCCGGAGTGAATACTTGCAGTATGATCCTTTCGAGCTGTACCGCCTGAAGTTCCTCTAATCCAGGCACCTTTTCGTAAATCAAATATATCCAAAGTGTTAAGTAATTTATTTTGTTCATCTACACCACCCCAATAATAAATTTTCTGATCGAAAAGTGATGCAGTATGACTTCGCCTCAATCGTTGCAAACCAATTCCTGTTAACCAATTGTTATTGTTTAACGTGAATTCACTGGAGGGAATAGCGTAACCTTCACCAACACTATCTTGAGGTATAATCCGTATTTTTACTGCTGATTGATCAGCATAAATATCGCTTAATGAATTCCACGTAAATGTCTTACTCATGGAAGGTGATCCGCTTAATAAACTCTCGGTACTTGTCGAATTTATCCAGCTATATCCCCCGTCAATACTGTACTGAAAAGAGTAGGAAAGAGTTTCCGCTATATCAGTATCAATAGAGTCAAATTCTACACTTAGATCATGTCTTTCACCTCGAACCTGAATGATTTGAGTATAAGGTAATGTATTTGAATTATATATTGTAAAAATAGTCGAGGTGGTTGGAAGCGCTGCTATCAGACCCTGGTCACTAGGCGTAACACGTAACATCACTGCAGTGGTATGTGAGATGTCTGCACTAGAATGCCAAGTAAATTCGTGAGTTTTAGGCACATAAAGATTGTTCAACTGACCAGTCAAATTAACACTTCTTTGCCAGCTATTTCCGCTATCCAATGAGTATTCTAGTATTAAATTTAATGGATCATTTTCTGGATCATTTAAATTTACACTTATATTAAGATCGTTTCTCAATCCTGAAACTAACAGGCCTGTAGCAATGGGTTCTTGATTGGTGGAGTCGTTTTTAATCTTAATGACTGGTGTTAGCGCAGGAGCCTTTTTACGATGACCTGTTTGTGGCGTTATTCTCAACCGAACTGCTTCCTGGTTATCTCTTATTTCCATTAGCGAATACCAAGTCAAATCGACTCTATTCGTTGTAACAATATTTGATGAAGTACCCTCAAACTGATTGGATGGCAAAGATTTATAGGTTTGCCCCGAATCTAGCGATAATTCAAAGCCCAAATCAACTGATTCATGAGTGTTTATAATACTTAGTTCGATAGAAATATCCCCTCGATAACCTTCTAGTTTAATTTCATTTATGAAGATATCAGAGTTTTCCAAGGTACTCGTCGTAGCTACATAAGTATTGACGGATGATAGCTCCGACCCAGTTTCGTCAAAACCACCAAGATAGATTAAGTGATTACCAATGTTTGTGGCACCGTGAGTAACCCTAGGTTTCCCTCCTGCGAGGCCTGAAGTCCATTTTCTTGTTCTCAAATTAAAAATATCCTGAGTATTTAAAACCGAACCCTCCTCGTCAAAAAATATAAAATTACCAGCTAGTTTAGCTACTTTAAAACCACCCCAAAAATGAGCCTTGTTATTATGAATAAGAACACTATGAAATGCTCTTGGAGTACCACCTGGTGTATCTATTTTCCACTCATCTTTTGCGAAATCGTAGACCAACAAGCTGTTTAAGGATCTTAAGTTTCCATCATCAGAATCTAATACCCCTCCCCAAACGAACATCTGTC
>CAZRWM010000043.1:2591-16702 GCA_964603885.1 uncultured bacterium | reverse complement strand
AAAAAGCAAAAGACCAAGTTACAAAGCTGTATCCCGACTTAAAGTTAGCTGGTATCGTTGATGGGTACTTGCCAGAAAGAGAACAAGTTTCTAGATTACAGAATCTTACAGCAGATATATTGTTGGTAGGTTTGGGTATGCCGACTCAGGAACTGTGGATAAGCAGGAATCAAAAAAAATTACCGTTTTCGGTTTATCTCAGTGGCGGTGCAGTTTTCGATTATCTTTCAGAAGAAATTTCTCGTGCGCCAGTATGGATGCGCAAATGGGGACTGGAATGGCTCTATCGGTTCATTTTAGAGCCTCGTAGAATGTTTGTCCGCTATATTTTGGGTAATCCACTATTTGCTGCTCGAGTATTGATGGCCAAAAAACCCTTTGATAATGGACTATGAACTTTCCAAAAAGGTGACTTTTTGCTAACTTGCAAATAGAGTTCGAAAGTCGCTGTTATGAGTGTAGACCCTAAATATATCAGAATTTTTTCAATTATTGCGCACATCGATCACGGTAAATCTACTCTGGCAGATTGTATCATCTCTAAGACTGAGACCTTGAGCGATCGGGAAATGCAGAATCAGGTTCTCGATACCATGGATATTGAGAGAGAGCGTGGTATCACCATAAAATCGCAAGCAGTCCAATGTATATATCGCGCAGAAGATGGTACAGTTTACCACTACTACATCATCGATACACCGGGTCACGTTGACTTTACCTACGAAGTGTCCCGAGCACTGGCTGCGTGTGACGGAGCCATCCTCGTAGTAGATGCCGCTCAGGGTGTTGAATCGCAAACTATTGCGAATATGTACCTCGCACTGGATAATGAATTGGAAATTTTACCTGTGGTAAATAAAATCGACCTCCCGGCCGCACGTCCGGAGGAGGTTGCGGAAGAAATCGAAGACATACTTGCGATTGACGCAGCCGATGTAATTCCGATAAGCGCAAAAAACCATATCAATATTGATTGTGTTCTCGAGAGTATTCATAAATTGATACCGCCACCAAACGCAGATCGCTCGGCTCCTCTCAAAGCCTTAATATTCGATGCTAAATTTGAAAGTTACAGAGGAGTTATCGTCTACGTCAGAGTATATGATGGAGAAATCAAAAAAGGTAGTAAAATAGGAATGTTCAATGCTGCCAGTGTATATGAGGTAACAGGTGTGGGGGTGTTTACACCAAAAGAAAAAGCTGTTGAATCTTTGCAAGCTGGTATGGTTGGGTTTTTAACAGCTAGCATCAAATCTCTTGAAGATGTTCTCATTGGTGATACGGTCATGAACCCGGAAAATCCTTTAAAGCAAGCCATGCCAGGTTTCAAGCCGATAAGGCAAATGGTTTTCTGCGGTTTGTATCCTTCCGATGGTGATGATTACGAGAATCTGAAGGTTGCACTCGAGAAGCTCAAGCTCAATGATTGTTCAATTTCTTTTGAACCAGACACATCGCAAGCTCTTGGATTTGGTTTTCGATGCGGATTTTTGGGACTATTACATTCTGATGTCATCCAAGAGCGTTTAGAGCGCGAATTTAATCTGGATCTAGTGGCTACGGCTCCGTCGGTAGTTTATCGGGTGAAAATGAGCATGGGAGAAACGATTGAAATTGACAATCCATCCAAATTACCCGATGCCAATAAATATGACTACATTGAAGAACCATACATACGATTAGGTTTGTATCTGCCCAAAGAATACATTGGTAATGTCATGGACTTGTGTGAAAAAAAGCGTGCGACCTATGTGGATATGAAATATTTAGACAAAAGCCGGGTCATCTTAAATTATGAGATGCCGCTGAGCGAGATGATAATTGACTTTTTTGATCGTCTGAAATCATGTACACAGGGGTATGCATCACTGGAGTATGACTTTATTGGATATCGTAAGGCTAAGCTTGTAAAAATGGAGATTGCAATTTCCGGCGACCCTGTAGATGCATTCACAATGATTGTGCCAAGAGAAAATGCGTTTTACAGAGGGAGAGAATTAGTTGAAAAGTTGAAAGATTTGATTCCTAAGCAAATGTTCGAAGTACCCATACAGGCAGTCATTGGATCGCGTGCCATAGCACGCGTCACAATTTCAGCATTGCGCAAGAATGTTTTGGCAAAATGTTACGGGGGTGACATTACCCGAAAGAAAAAGCTTTTGCAGAAACAGAAAAAAGGTAAAAAACGAATGAAGATGATCGGCAGAGTAGAGGTGCCTCAGGAGGCTTTTCTGGCCGTGTTGAAAGTCAAAGACTAGGCCTCGTGACTAGCGATCAAGTAATTCACGCTCTAATCCGCTTATGTTTGACGTTGAGTGGTGTCTTTTTGATCACATTTATAGTGATGGCACTCATCCCAGGAAATCCTGTATTCAGTAAAGTAGACCGAGGTTTGTCTTACGAGGAGTTACAGAAATCCGTCGTAGAATATGATTTACGGCAAAATTTTTCGGGGAAACTCCTCACATTTGTAAAAAGACTCATCAGGCTTGATTTTGGCAAGAGCTTGATAAGTGGGGAAGATATATCAAAAGAGCTTTGGCAACGTTGCCGAAACACCCTAAAACTTGCTCTAGTGGGCATGTTGCTATTCGTTCTCATAGGGTTGGGCTGTGGTATTGTAGGCGCCGTATATAGTGGGCAATGGCCCGATTTACTTCTTAGACTAATGACTTCTTTACTGATTTCTACCCCTGTATTCTGGTTTGGTTTGGTCTTAATGCTCTTTTTTGCCGTGTACCTTTCCTGGTTTATGCCTACAGGAACCGATGGTTGGCGAGCATTAATATTACCTGGTCTAACTGTTGGCTTAAGGCCAGCAGCTTTTTTGCAGCGGGTTGCTCAAACAAGTTTAATGCAAGTATTTGAGCAGCAGTATATTCAAGTAGCTTTCGCTAAAGGTTTGAATCGATTGCAAGTGCTTCTGAGGCATGCTGTTGCTAATGCCTTGATTCCCATCATTACCGTAATTGGAGTCGAATTTTCATCTCTTTTGACAGGCGCCGTTGTTGCCGAAATAATTTTCTCATACAAAGGTATTGGAACTTATATATTGCAGGGAATAGAAGCACGAGATTACAACGTAATCATGGCCACAGTTCTGGTTACTTGCGTAGCTGTAAGCTTAACGAATTTTGTCTTGGAATTGATTTATCGTCAGGTAGATCCAAGGTTGAAAAATGCTTAAACGCTTTATCACAAAGCTCACTTTGATGCAAAAAATTCAAACTTACATTGCCCTTGTAATTCTTTTCTTAGTGCTTTTGTTAGCTGTAAATCCCGAGATATTCAAACCGATGGACCCTTTCGTGCAGCAATTGAGTATGACATTTAGTGAACCTGGTCAGATTCACTTGTTAGGTTGTGATCATTTAGGACGTGATTTGTATTCTCGTCTAGTTTATGGAGCTGCACATAGCCTGTGGATTGGTTTGAGTGTGGCTACTATAACCGTGATTTTCCCCGTTATGATTAGTTCATTAATTCTGTTTGCATTACCGGTATGGAACCACGTTTATCTCTTTGTATTAGATGTATTTTTAGTTTTCCCACCCCTTCTGCTTGCGATTCTGATAACGGCATCCAGTAGTGAACCTAGTTCAATGCATGTCGTTTTAGCGCTTAGTTTGGCTGGCTGGGCTGCCAATGGAAGATTAATTCGTTCTTATTTAATGCAGATTCAAAAGCAAGACTTCGTTATGGCTGCTGAATCTGTAGGTGCGAGTTCTTGGAGAATTTATTTTCGTCACCTCATTCCAAACATTCTTAATCAATTGAGTGTATTGTGGTCATTTAGATGTGGCCAAATGATTCTTGCTGAGGCGACATTAAGCTTTTTAGGCCTTGGTGGTGGTCCTGATAATCTATCTTGGGGGTGGCTGGTGTTAGAGGGTAAAGCTCACTTAACTTCTTCATGGATATTATCTCTCGCTCCAGCAACTGCTATAGCATTACTTGTGTACGCTTTTCAGGTGGTTGGAGAGACTCTAGAAAAAATTCTTTTCCCACAAGCTCCCTCTCAACTTCTGCAAGGATAATCTAAAGCTTGAGAACAAGTAAATTTGTACCAAGGAAAAACTGAGGAATTAAAGCTGGCCAGGTATCGGGTGGGGGGATGGGGGGTACCCGACCATCCTGGCCAACAGAGATATGAAAACTCGGGCGAGACTTCAAATCAGGGGCCGGAGTTTAGTAGCGAAATCGTTAATTGTCAATCATTTGTTTTTATCCTTAACAACTTGAGTAAATGAATTCGTTATTTTATCTATTAAAATAATTTACAAAGTAATTAGAATTGTCTATTAATATTCTGAGATAAAATGGGAATTCTGTTAAGTATCATCGACCACGCGTTGTGTTTGTCAGGTTTCGTACTCTGTATGATGCTGGTTGTGGAGTATTTCCATATTAGTTCTCGATCAAATTTTTTGAGAATCTTTCAATCTAAAGGAATCAATTCATATCTAATATCAGCTTTCCTAGCATTAATTCCTGGATGCTTCGGTTGTTTCCTGGTCGTTACTTGCTACATTCACGGTTTGATAAGGATTGGTGTTTTGATAACAGCTTCAGTAATAACAACTGGAGACCTCGCTTTCATCATCATTGCTCGAGACCCGGATTTATACTTCAAGTTACTTTTGCTAATATTTCCGATCGGCTTAGTTGGTGGATTTCTAGTAGATCGGATTGGAGTTTTCAGTCAATCTAAACCTGGTTGTGATCACTTAATTTTTCATGAATACGAAGATGGCGAAAAATTACAATCCAGTCTCTTTCATAATTTAAGAAATCCTTCTGCATCTCGAGCAGTTTTACTTCTCTGTTACGTATTGTTTTGTACGGCATTGATTTCAGGACTAATTGGGCATCTACCGTTTATGCCCGTCACTTTTATTTTTCTTGGTTTTCTAGGTATAGGAGTGCTTTTCGTTGTATTGAGAGCTTCAGACCACTTCATCGAGGAGCATTTTGTTGGTCATATTTTTAAGAAACACTTCCCACGTCTTTTTTCTTGGTCAGTTTTAGCTTTCAGTTTTGTTGCATTGGTTGAACAAAATCCTCCTTTAGGATTGCTAATTCAGGATAAACAATGGATTTTGATAGGCCTTGTAATGTTATTAGGATTTATACCTGATTCCGGTCCTCATCTATTATTTTTTACTCTTTATTGGTCCGGTCAGATTGAATTCACAGTATTATTGGTTTCATGCATAATTCAAGATGGACATGGTTTAGTCCCCTTGATCGCTGGTTCACGGAGTGATTTTTTTCGTGTCAAAATGATAAATATTATTCTAGCTTTGTGTGTAGCCATTGTAATGGTCAACTTTGAATCTTTTTTTTAATTGAGATTTTAGTAGCGGAGGAAAACTAATGCGTAGTTTCGCTAGTGATAATAATTCAGGAATTAGCGAATCAATATTAAAGGCAATTCGGGAGGCTAATAGCGGACATGAATTAGCCTATGGTGACGATTCTTATTCTAAGCAATTAAAAAAATGCTTCGAGGAATTATTTGATCAAGCTTGTGAACCATTTATCGTGCTTACTGGCACAGGCGCAAACGTAATTTCTCTTGCCTTACTTACGCGGTCATTTGAATGTATTTTTTGTAGTCAATCGTCACATATTAACGTTGATGAGTGTGGAGCCCCAGAAAAATTCAGCGGTAGTAAATTAGTTCCGGTCAACACCGTCAACGGTAAGTTCGGACCACAAGATTTAGAGCCACATTTAAATTCTCGTGGATTTGAGCATCATGTTCAGCCGGGTGCAGTTTCATTAACACAGGTAACAGAACTAGGCACTGTATACAGTTTAAATGAGTTGCGTGCTTTAAGCGAATATTGTGTAACGGAACGATTGAAAATTCATATGGATGGTGCACGATTCTCCAATGCGGTAGCTGCGCTGGAGTGTAAACCGGGCGAAATTATTGATGCGGGTAAAGTGGATATCTTATCTTTTGGAGGTACTAAAAATGGGATGATGTTAGGTGAGGCTGTAGTTTTGTTTGATCAAAGCTTAAATTCCACAATCCCTTATCTTCGGAAGCAAGCGATGCAATTAGCCAGTAAAATGCGCTTTATTTCAGCTCAATTTCTTGCTTTTTTCGAAAAAGATTTATGGTTGCAAAATGCTAGAAATGCCAACCAGATGGCAAAGATTCTAGCATCGAGAGTTGAAAATATGCCTGAACTTCGTATCACGGCTAGCGTTGACTCGAATGCCGTATTTGTTGAGATTCCTTTGGAACTCAATCAATGGCTAAGAGATCAAGGATATTGGTTCTACAATTGGAATGAGTCTTGTGACGAGGTGCGATGGATGACTTCCTTCGATACTACCGAAAAAGAGGTCCATCAATTTGCAGATACTATTGAGGAGGGGCTAGTCAAATTAGGCAAGATTACGATACTCTAATATAGTCATCAAAAGGGGGACTCGTGATTAATCAATTCAAGGATATGTTACTGTTTGGAATTGGCTCGGCCACATTAGCTAAAGAGGTAGCTGAAGATTTTGTTGATGAGATGATCAAGTCGGGTCAAGCACAGGCCCAGGAAAGGGCGAAACTAGTTGAAGAGTTTACTGAAAGAGCTCGTACCATGAAGTTAGAAGTTGAGTCGACTCTGAAAGATCGTATGCGTGATTTAGCTCATGAAATGAACTTAGTGACTCGGGACGAACTAGAGGCTCTAAATAGCCGAATTCGCAGTCTTGAGGCAAAAATTGAAGACTTAGAGAAGTCTAAAAAACCACGTAAAAGTAAAACAGCTTCAAAGTAAATCTCCTGAAGCGCTCAGTTGAGCGTTGTAAGATTCCGATAGATGCAGCAAGGATTGCTGCGTATGATTCCTGTTACCCGATTAAATAAGTCAGAATATTTTCTTAATAGTGACCTCATTTTGTATGTAGAGTCTCTACCAGATACAGTAATCACTCTGCGTTCTGGCGATAAATTGGTGGTTCGTGAGAGTGTCTCCGAAGTATGTGACAAGATCGTAGCATATCAAAAAATCATTCGGTCGGGATTTAATCAAGTAGGGGAATAAATAGAATGAAATCAGATGGCGCTACCGCACTAGGATACTTTATGGGTATCACTTTTATTATGTCAGCGATTTCGAATCATTTCCTTGAGACCGAGAAGTTGGCAGGCTTTTTTGATCCTCCGTCCATGGAAATTGTGATTGGCGGAACTTTCGCTACAGTGTTTGTAAATTTTACTTTTGATGAGGCTAAGCGACTACCGACGATCATCAAACAAGGATTTCAGATTCTCGATATTGATAATGTTGCAATAATAAAAGTATTGATAAGTTTTGCGGAAAAGGCTCGTCGAGAGGGTCTTTTATCGTTAGAGGAGGATGTTGAACAAGTAGATAATCCTTTTGTTAAGAAAGGTATTCAACTTGTAATTGATGGGACTGAGGGCGACTTAGTTCGATATATTTTGGAAGCAGAGGTGGAGCAACTAAATGCAAGGCATGAAAGTTGTAAAAAGATGGTTTCTTGTATGTCTACTTTTGCGCCTGCTTTCGGAATGATTGGTACTCTTGTTGGTTTGGTTAATATGCTTGCTAAGCTAGACGATCCCTCAACTTTAGGTCCCTCTATGGCTATCGCTTTGATTACAACCTTCTATGGAGCTGTTGTATCTAATTTATTCACAATCCCGATGGAAAAGAATTTAGAAACAAAAAATGCTAAAGAAATTTTACTTTATACAATAGCAATTGAGGGGATTTTATCGATCCAAGCAGGGGATAACCCCAGAATTGTGGAGGAAAAGCTCAAGTCCTTTCTTTCTCCGACACTTAGATTAGAGCTTGGTGGAGACGATAGCGAGGAGTGAGTCATGGCTAAGGAAAAGTGTCCTCCTTGTCCTCCAACAGGAGCACCCGATTGGATGGTGACCTACGGTGACTTGATGACATTGTTGCTGTGCTTCTTTGTTCTATTATTCTCATTTTCTGAGATGGATAAACTTCAGTTTGAATCAATGAAAGATTCGTTTACCGGAGCCTTCGGAGTAATGGATGGACATTCCGTTAGACAAGGTAGAGGAGTTTCTCAACAAACCCAGAAATATACGACAGTATTGTTTGATACTGCTGTTGAAAAAATTCGTAAAGCAAGCTCTGATAAGTTTCCTCATGAACAGTTAGAATATTTAAATTCGAGTCTAGACTCAGCAGAGATAGCATTAGGAATGTTGATAAAAGAAGCTAAGAAAAAAGGGGTTGCAGTAGAAGATCTAGAGAGTTTGTTGAGAACTGTGAAAGAGAAGCGTAAAAAGGAGGGTGAGGAGACATCCACCGAAAACAAAAGACAGGACTCGCGAGAAATGTTTAACGCAATGCAAATCGAACCAAGAGCCGATCCCTCTCAGAAGATTAAGCAAATTAGAATGAAGGATCCATCTGTTTCAGAGATTCAGGCACTATTAGATTTAGATAAAACTGAAAAATTAAAAAATTTAGAAAAAAATGTACCAGAGGAACTCAAGTTAGCGCGAGGAGATCAGCATTTAATGAAGAGGGGTGACGCTTCTCGTAATTATAAAAATATGGGACGTAATAACCCTTTAATAGGCAACCCGGGAGAGGGTCAAATACAGAAGGATTTGACAGGTCAAATGCTAGATCACAAGGAGCGAATGGATCGAGTAGAAGGTAAACATGAAAAGAAGCGTTTTGACTATCCAGTTCCAAGGAAGCTCACTAATCAGCTCGACCAGCCAAATATTTCCGGTCAGGTAAAGGCAACCCAATCAGACGCTAATCAAGCGATTCTAATTCTTCCTCGGATACTGAATGCAAATAGTTTCTTTTATAAAAAAACGGATAAGATAAAACCGAATAGCCCAGTTAGTATCTTGAATTTCGTTAAGATTTTTAGAGATAACCAGGGAGGTTATTTTCAAGTAGAAGCACATACAGACGACTCTGTTCCTTCGTCTGATTACCTAAACAATCGAGATCTTACAAATAAAATGGCTATAGCTTTTATTCTGGAGGTTCTAAAAATTGGAACCGATTTATCGCCCTCAAGATTCGCAGCAGTAGGATGGGGTAGCGCAGGTATGATTGAAGATACTAATACTAAAGATGTCAACAAGCCTGCAGAGCGCATTGAAATTCGTTGGATAAAAAGGGGGGATGATGGCTAAAAAGTGTCCTCCTTGTCCACCAATGGGCGCGCCCGATTGGATGGTTACGTATGGTGATTTAATGACATTACTACTGTGCTTTTTTGTATTACTTTTTTCTTTTTCAAGTATGGAAACAAAGAAGTTTGAATCACTAAAAGAAAGCATGCGTGGTGCGTTTGGTGTGCTTAAGGGCGAATCTACCACTTTGGGTAAAGGTAAAGCTAAGAAGCCTCCAAAAGCCACCGATAAAAGTTTTGATAAAGCTGTTGCTAAGGTTTTAAGAAAAATTAAACGTCAAAAAACTCCTAAGGAAAAAGTAGAGATGATGGCTGCAGCGGTTCTCTCTGCTACTGAATCCCTTAGGATGGTGAGTAATCAGAAGGAAGAGGTTGAAAAAATAGTTAAAGAGCTCGAGGAGCCTAGCTCGGTAATAGAGGACTCTTCCAAAAATTATTCTAAAGTTGATCGAGAATTGGATGCTACTAAACCGGTGCGTAATTTTCCCACCGAACGAAAACAGTTTTCTGGTGCTTTAGAAAAGTCAAACGCCGAAAGCGAATCGGCTGTAAATAAGTTAGACCCTCCTCGGTCGAAGGGTGAAAATCAAGATCCATTTAGATCTGAAGCTTCTCGAATTGATATATCTCAAGGTAGAGATCAGAATTTGATGGAAAACACTGGACGCCAGAAGCAAAAGGATAAACTTTCGGGGCGTAATAAACCCAAGGCTAAGGATATGGATAAAGAGCGATACAGTTCTGAGAAAAAAGATTATGATTATCGCCAAAAACCTGTAATCCAGAAAACTATGGACGAATTCACGACTCTTTCAGGAATGGTTCAAATGACAAGTCAGGACTTATCACACGCTGTCTTTCATTTTGAAGAGGATTTACTATTTAACCAAGACTCCGTGGAATTGCGAGAGGAAGCAAAGGAAGTGGTTTATAAAGTCTTTTTGGATAATTATAATCGTGACAGAAGTAGTATTTTTCAATTGGAATCTCATACAGATTTTAGCCTCCAGCCGAGCCAAAAGTATCCAACTACATGGCATTTGGCCTCTGCTAGAGCTAATGCCATACTTGAATTCCTGCTTGAGGAGAATGAAGAATTTGATCCTAGCCGCTTCAGTATAGTAAGTTTTGGGGCCTATCAGCCAAAGTATCGTTATGAAAAAAATCAAAGAGCTTTGAGGAAAAATCGTCGCCTTGAAGTACGAATGTTTCAAAAGCCATAAGGGGTAAGCATGTCGGATGAAGAAGAAGAGTCCTTAGAGGAGGAAACCTCGGAGGAAGAGTCATCGGAAGATGAGTCCTCTGCAAAAGATAAAAAATTTGACATAGAAAAGATTAAAGAGAAATTGAAATCCATTGACTGGAGAGACAAAAAAGTCATGGGTATTGTAGGGGGTATAGTTCTATTACTTGTCGTCTTAATTTTGTTCGCGGGAGGTGAGGAACCAAAAGAGAAAAAAGAGGCAGAAAAGGTTAATTGGGAGGATTTGCAACGGCCGGTAGACTATGTAATGGTTTTTGGGAAAGATCCGAAAGACACCGAGTTAAGAGCTACAATAAAAGATGAGGACCGGGTAATGCAGTTTTCTATGTCATTAGGTATTGAGCAAAAACCTTTAAGAATTGAAATCCTAAAACGAATGGCTCCGATTACCTCTGAGATTTTACGGCATTTTTCTAGGATGACAAAGGAAGACATACTAGATATGATCCATGAGGAGGATGGTAAAATCCGTCAAAAACTTCTAGTTGGAATCAATACAGTTCTTCAGAACTCAGGAGAAGAGCGTTTAGATCTTAGAAAAAGCGGTCGAATTGTTTCGATTAGTTTTACTAAATACTATTTTCCGAGTATCTAGGCGCGGTACCTTTTTACGTACTAGCTTTGATTGCGCTTTTTGGTCTAAATACCTTAATGTTCTCATCTTTACCTTTGATGTAAGGGCCGCCAATTAAATCAATACAGTAGGGGATTGCGGGAAATACTGCTTCAAGGCATTCTCTGATTGATTTAGGCTTTCCTGGTAAGTTTACAATCAAGGATTTATTCCGAATCCCCGCAGTTTGACGAGAAAGAATAGCCGTAGGTACGAATTTTAATGATGTTTGGCGCATTAACTCACCAAATCCAGGCATCATTTTATGACAAACTTTTTCTGTAATCTCGGGTGTGATGTCCCTGGGAGCGGGCCCTGTGCCGCCAGTAGTCACTACGAGACAACAATTTGATTGATCACAAAGCTCGATTAAGTTTTTTTCTAATTCGGATTGTTCATCAGGAACTATTCGGTAGTCATGTTGAAACTGTCCTTCGATGAAATCTGACATTACATTTAGAATTGCCGGGCCTCCAAGGTCTTCGTATTCACCTTTTGATGCCCTATCAGAGACTGTTAATATTCCTATTTTTATAAATTGATTCATAAGATTCCTTCAGTTTAGGCAGATTAGAAATATACCCAAATCCTCAAATACTTGAACAATTGGCTGTAATTAATTTAAAATTTATTTCAAGCGGGCGTGTAGTCGCTTCATTTATCAATCGCAAAGCAAACCAGAAACTAATCGTAGCATCAACAAATTTCAATAGATTTAGCTATTTTTTGTACGTCTCTAATACTGTGAAGGCCGCCTGACGATATCTCATCAAAGACCCAGGGCGGACTATGGCTGAAGGCGCAGAGGAAATAACCGAGGAATCGGGTTCAAATAAGATTTATCCGATTCTAATTTTAATACTTTTATTGTTGGTAGTTTTATTAATTGTTACCAATATGACAGTTTATTTGTCTTACGTTGTATCAACCCAGGTGGCTACCCGAGAGGCGCAGCAAGGAGATACTGCCATAGAAGCTGAGAAAAAAACTATGGCTACTATTCTTCTTCCCGGTGATAACAAAGATAAGTCATTTAACGCTTTCATAGCCAGGGGCGAAGAACAAGGAAATCTGGCTATTCAAGTCCGAATGAGTCTTGGAGTTTCAAATCCAGGTCTGGGAGTAATTATTGAAAGTAACTCGGATCCTATCAGAGACCGTATTTTGGCTTACATGTCACAGAAAACTAAGCGAGATATAATCTACGCGTTTCAACGCAAAGTTTTAGGGGAGGAGTTGAAAGAAATTATAAATGCGATTCTTGAGTATGATTTGAAGGTCGACGAAATAAGTGGAAGAGTTACCAAAGTGCATGTCACGAAGTTATTATTCATAAATATGTAGGGGCTAGAAGTAATGGCTGACGATCAATTATTATCCCAAACTGATATAGATTCTCTACTGCAGTCTTTGGGAGCCGAGGGTTCTGATGCAGGTGGCGGTGCGGCAGATGCTGGAGGAACATCAGGTAATAAATACAAAATTAAAATGTACGACTTCAAGCGTCAGACACGCTTTGCCAAGGATCAATTACGTACTTTACAGCATATCCATGACACTTTTACCCGACAAATTGCCACTTTCTTTTCAACATCTTTGAGATATTTGGTAAGTATGAGAATAGCATCACAGGATCAAATTACCTACGAAGAGTATATAAGATCTGTAGATAACCCGAGTTTGCTATGTGTTTTTAATCTCGGAACACTTGAGGGTAAAGCTATCTTCGAAATGAATTTAGAATTAAGCTTTGCGATTTTAGATAGATTACTAGGTGGAACCGGAGAAAGTAAGCAAGAAAAGCGTAAGCTTACGGATATTGAGGAAGCTGTAATGAGTAAAATTATGCAGCGTATCCTGCAGGAGTTGAATGAAGCCTGGAGTACGGTTGTTCCTTTAGAGCCTCAATTCTCTATGTTTGAATCAAATCCGAGTTTTACTTCAATTGTTCCTCCAAACGATATGGTTTTACTAATTACATTTGAAATGAATATTAATAATATTGAAGGGATTATGAATTTATGTATTCCCTATTTCTCTCTTGAGCCGGTGGCAAGTAAGCTTAGTCAAGGTCATTATTGGGCTATCCATAGAACAGAGCACATGGATGATAATGAACAGTTAATTGATGGAAAAATTCGTCACATAACCACTGATTTGACTGTGGAGCTTGGCACCAGTGAGTTGACAGTTGGTGAAGTCATGGGAATGCAGGCCGGTGATGTTGTAAAAATTTTTTCTAAACCGAATGAAGAACTAAAAATCAAAGTAGGTGGAGAGTATAAATTTCTCGGTTTACCCGGTGTATCCGGTAAATATATGGCAGTTACCGTAACAGAGAAACTCCAGGATAAGGATAAAGAAAATGAGTGATGAAAATATGCTTTCTCAAGACGAGATCGATGCCCTTCTTCAGGGTGATCTTGGACTTGATGAACTAGAGGAAGAGGATGAAAATTTTGGAGGATCTGGGGGAGGTGACGGCTCTGGCGGTGAGGGTGGCTCGGGACTTTACACAGCGAAACAGATTCGGGCGCTACATGAGGTAGTTGATTCTTGCTTTATTTCTGAAATTAATGTCTTGAGTGAGTATGTGCAACAGGAGGTTGCATTATCGAATAGCAAAACTCCTGAGTTAGTTACAGAGGATCTTTTGAAGGGTGAACTTCTTAGTACCCAGCATATTTTCATAACTTTTGACTTTGAACAGGGTAAATCTGGGATTGTACTTGGTGGTATTCCTGGAGCAATGATAGCGGCTCTGATGACTGGCGAGGAATGGGATGGAGATCCAGATTTTGAATGGGATGATTTAAAGTTATCGGCTCTCCAAGATTGTTTTAATGGCTTACTAGGTAAGATTGTTCCAGCCCTAAAGACAGCGACAGGGAAGGATTTTTTAGGGCAGCAGCCGCAGGCTATCGTCCTCTCTGGTAATGATTTTCCGCCGGAGGCTACTCTACTAAAACAAAGAAATATAGCTCAAATTGTTTATGATCTAAATGTTGGAGAGGAGCCGGCGAGTCAGTTCAGATTTCTCGTTTCAGAAAATTTAGC
>CAZRWM010000043.1:0-2491 GCA_964603885.1 uncultured bacterium | reverse complement strand
ATGTTGGAGAGGAGCCGGCGAGTCAGTTCAGATTTCTCGTTTCAGAAAATTTAGCGAAAGAGATTATCACAAGTAAGATTCCCGGTACTACTTTTACTTCCGATTCAGCTACAGAGTCTGTAGCTCCAGAAACTAATTCTAGTGCTGTTACACCAAATAATACGCCTGTTTCAGATGTGGGTGTTAAACCGACAAATTCCGTACAGCAACCCGCTAACAATCAGGTTCCGATGCCTACAACTCATCAACAGCCACAGATGATGCCACCCCAGCAGGGGCAAGTAGCTGCCCAAATGCCAGCTTCTGCGGGACAGCAGATGCCGTATGCTCCTTGGCAGTTTGCTCCAATCAGTTCAACTCCAATGGGTCAAGACCAGCTCAGTAATATGGAGCTTCTTCGTGACGTAACTTTACAAATTACTGTAGAGTTGGGCCGCGCAAGAATGCCTATTGGTGAAATTCTTGAATTGGTGAACGGGTCTATCGTAGAATTAAATAAGCAGGCTGGTGAAGCCGTGGAACTATATGTTCAAGGAAAGTTAATTGCACGTGGTGAGGTGGTAATTATTGATGAAAATTTTGGTATACGTATTACCTCGATTGTTTCGCCTCAGGAACGCTTGACAACGGTTCGAACTTAGTAGGATTTGCTGGAATACACCTCTGAAATAAATTACTTGAATATCTTCATAGGTCTTGTTTTGACTGTGGGTGTTTTTCTACTCTGCGCACAATTTCTGAAAAAGGTCCCAACTCATTTCTTGCCTGGCCAGGGTGCCCTCTTTCGGGTAATGATGAAACAAGCACTTGATAGACACAGCACATTGTATCTGCTTGAATCTTTAGGTAAAGTTTATCTGGTATCCAGCTCCGTGCAGGGAATGCAAGTATTGCAAACTTTTGAGCTCAAAGAGGCAGAAAAGTTACTATCAGACCAAAATTTTCAAATTAATGATCTTCTGCAATCTAATAATTTAAAGACTTGACAAGCTTTTTATCTTGGCTAGGTGACTAGTTTGGGAACAATTCGGACCCCCTTCCTGTTTGAGAATTTTTTTGTCATTCGCATTTTTTTTCAGTGCGTAGGACTATATTTACCGATATATAGCTATGAAGTTTTTTGATAAAAATAAACAAGTTCATACAAAAATGTACAAAAAAGTACAATTTATGTTAATCTTTTCTCTCAATTCCGCCGATAACTTGGGTGGAGGTAATTCATGATTACGCAATTAACTAATAATAGATATTTAAGTATGTTGACTAAATCCGTAGATAACACGGCTTATCGTCACAAATTGTTAGTGAATAACGTAGCTAATGTGAATACTCCCGGTTACAAAAGGCGGGATGTTGCGGACTTTCAAAAAGCACTTCGGGAGGCCGAGGGTAAGACGAGTTTCAAGGCAAGTACTGAAAACCCTCGTCATATTCAATTCGGCAGTTTAAGTTTCGAAGAGTTGCGACCCCGTTCAATAAAGCTGGAGCAGACCAGCTATCGTAATGATAATAGTAGTGTTGATGTAGATTTGGAAATGGCAGAGATGAGTAAAAATGGTCTTCGTTATCAAGCCTATACTCAGAAATTAAATAGCTATTTCAGGTCATACAAAGAGATATTGCAAGGGGAATAAAGGTTAAATAATGAGTGTTTTTCAATCTTTTAATATCGCTGCTTCGGGTCTCACAGCCGAGCGTTTGAGGATGGATATTATTTCCAATAACATCTCGAATGTGAATACAACTAAAACAAATTCTGGAGGACCTTATCGTAGGCAGCTACCAGTTTTTGAGGCTGTCTTTAAGCGTGAGCTTGAAGCTCAAGAAAAAGCTAATCGTGGTGAAAGTTTCAATGGTAAAGGTGTGCGCGTGAAACAGATTGTGGAGGATGCGAGTCAGTTTAAAACGGTTTATGACCCGAATCATCCACATGCTGATGAAAATGGTTATGTACACATGCCTAATGTAAATATTGTTAAGGAAATGGTGGATATGATTACTGCTAGTAGATCATTTGAAGCGAATGTGACTGCTTTAAGCACATCGCGTCAAATGTTCAATGCTGCATTGCAAATTGGACAGGGTTAGCGGTAAGGGCGATCCACCGACGAGATTAATTTAGAGCGAGGAAAAATGGAATTGGATTTTATCAATATTAACGACCGAATGGTTCAAAGCACTCAAAAAAAGATGAATCCACTTCCAAAAAACGCGGTGGATAAGGCAGCAGGGTCATTTGCAAACTACTTAGAAAATCAATTAGAGGCAGTTCGTGAGGCTCAGTTGCATAGCAAAAATATGACCAAGGATTTCATGATGGGGAAGGTCGACAATCTGCATGATGTAATGATTGCTGGCGAAAAAGCTGGATTAGCGATGAAGACCATGAATACCCTTAGAAAAAAGGTGCTAGAAGCTTACCGTGAGGTTTCACAAACTCGTCTTTAATTAAATTTTGTCGGTTGATCGGGTGGACAAAGGACTATCCGTT
>CAZRWM010000042.1:0-16722 GCA_964603885.1 uncultured bacterium | reverse complement strand
CTGAGACTAAGAATGAGTAATCATTCATTACTCGGAAGCAGTAGTGGTAACGAAGCCGCAGGCTTAGCGATCAATACCAGAGGATTTAAATTACAATCTATTGATCTAGGAGAGTTTGATAACCTCGAAATTAAAAGACACAGTAAAGATATTCGATACGTTTTTTCGCTTTCTGAATTAGATGCATTGAAGTCAAGTTCAGAGGTAACTTTACGATTTAGACCCACAGGTACAACGGCATATGATGCTGAGATTTCAGCGACTGCTTGGCTACGACCTTTCGGATCCTCGGAGAATCATTATTATGGTGGTAATAAGGGAGTTGTAAGACCAATGGCGGCGCTAAATAGACTTGCAACACCACTATACCAAACTGAGAGTAGCGCCAGACAAAAATCATTTTAGGTTCTGATGTGCTAGTAATTATTATCTTTCTTGGCGTTATTGCTATCACCGACGCGGATTCTGGAATACCCTGGCATATAAAATTGGGATATCAAAATATCGATGGTTCAATTCACAGTAATGACAGTGCATTGGAGGGTATTGTTATATCAACCGAAAATCTATTCAAACGACAGGTACATAGCTATTTCTCTACTTTCGCAGAAATTGCATATAGCAGTTCTGCTGAATCAGTTGACGATCTGATGAAACTTTACCACTATGGCTTGGGAATTAAATGGAATTTTGGGCCTACTGATTACGATTTTGAGCCTGCAGTCGATTATCAATATGTTCTGAATCAGGGGAGCCTGTACCTTAAATTAGGAATTGGATACACGAATTCAAAACGAGAAAACAATTTACCGAATATGGGTTTAATTATAATTAGGGAGCAAGACATAAGTGCTCAATATGGATTGGGTTATGAATTATTAGGTAAGCGAACCGGATTTTTCCTAGAATATATGAATTCAAAGTCCGACCTAATTGATGCAGGTCTAATGCGTGCAGGCGTCAATTGGCGATTTTAGTCTCGTTATTTGTAGGTAGGTAAAATGCTCCTAACTCCATCGTTATTTATGATTCTTAATTTATAATGTTGTGTTACATATAATAAAACTTCAAACGGTGCTGTTGATTTAAGATGCAAACTTATTTTAGATTCTAGTTGATTTGAGAGTTTAAGCGCTAGTTTGCCTTCTTTAATCAATCTGCTCAGAACGAGGAAAATACTACCGTTATAAACGCTCATATTCAGCGTGGTTTGATCTGCGTTTAATAATTTTCTACTCATTTTCTTGAACTTGGCTTTAATGTTAGGGATAGATGATTCAGATCGTGAAAAAACGGCGAAATTTGTACCATATTGCATACGAATACGGCCAGTACCATGTAACTCCTCCAAGCATTGCTGCAGATTACAATTTAGGAACTCGTGAGAGATGATACGATTCTCTAAGTCTAAAATTAGTGAGTTCAAATCAAAGAAGGTTGATAAATCGTAAATTACTTTGGAGATAGGTTGAAGTTTATAAAAAGCCCGAAATGTTCTTGGAGTCCTAACTGTTGAAGACTCCGATACGGTAGAATCAAGATCGAAAGATGTGCTAATTGCAAGATTATTATGGTTTGCTGAATTGACCTCTGCCGGATATGACCGAATCAAAATCACAAACAAAAATATACCAAGATAATAAATCACTGTTGGATGATGTTCTGGGTTCATCGGCCAGATTATACAGAATCAAGATCATTAAGGAGGTCGGTGATGTCTATTTCTTTTTTAATTTATTAGAAAATAGGAAGAGTCACAGCTGGAAACTCAGTTTGTTAAGTGCACCAGGGAACATAAGTAGAATTTCCGAATTGGATATAAAAGCATTTTTGACTAGAACAGTTAATCAAGAATTAAAGGGGCTATCATATCCAGAAAAAATTGATATTTTAATTCCTCATGTACTTGAGAATGATTCAGAAATAGTAGTACCGCAAGCCCATTGGCAATCATTGAATAAGACTGTAAATTTGGTCGAAATGATTCTACCAAATTGGGAACCAGAGAATTTAAGAACTAGACAATCTGAAATATCTGTAGAATTGGATAGTGATCTTGTGGTTCGACCTCTGGCAACGAAGCTTCTCGTTATCTCTCTGTCGATAGTTTTTTTACTACAGACAATTATGTCGTACATCAATTCTGATTTTTTGCAAATCGGTACCGTAGGTGTAAATAGCATAAATCTGGCCTTGGGTAATTATACAGAATTATTCGCGGGTACACTTATTCATGGCAATCTAGTGCATTTCGTAATGAATCTAATGGCATTGTATTATTTGGGCCTGCATCTCTCGAGATTTTATGGTTTTACTTTACTAATGCTAATTTATTCCGTAAGCACTGTTACTGGTGTTTTCGGTTCCTTAGCACTTGCGAGGGCCAATTCAATAGGAGCATCAGGTGCTATATTTGGACTACTCGGTGCACTGATAATTGCTCTTTTGTGCGTAAAACCAAAAACTAAAGTTAGCCCGTATTGGACATTTCAATTCCAGTCCTTACTTCGTTCTTTGTACATCTGCTTGTTATTGAGTTTATTCATACCCATAATAGTTCCTAGAATTGATATTTGGGGGCACCTGGGGGGGTTCATAGGAGGGGTGTTTATATCATTACAGTTCTTTCAGACCAGGCGAAGCTGGAAACTAGGAAGTTGGATTGTTCTAATAGGTTTAGCTTTTCCCTGGTGGTACCAGCTAAAACAGCAGTATTCTTGGGCAAATAAAATTATTGATCAGCGACAAAGTCAGAAGGCTGCTGCTGAGAGATTAGTTATAGAAATGAATGGTCGCTTGTCAGATATTGTTCAATCTATCAAAGTTTTTTTGGATTTCAGACCCACAGATGTGCAAGCATTACATTCCAAAACAGTAGATACTATGCGTGCAAATTTTGATTTAGTCAGTCAACGAAAAGAGTTTTCCCAACAAGAGCTATTGATACGTTATTTTGCCTGTATCGAAGAGGCACTTGAGAAAGTCACTAGGGCTAGAGAACCAGACTACAGTAGAAAATGGCGGGAGCAATACTCGATTCTGGAAAAAGAAGTGATGCAACGTTATGGTTTGGCAAGGTCTGGAGATACTCAATGAACCAGAATCTCAGTCAGAGCAATGCAAGTACTTTTGAAGTTCGCCTGAAATTGGGACTATCCATCGGTTTGAGTATTTTTTTGATTTGTTTTGTTGTATCGATTATTTTGGATTACGTCAAAGCTCCACCTCAGCAACCGTTAAACAGAAACTTGAAAGCAGTTGAGGCAATACAGACTGACATCATGGAGGATCCATTAGTTATAAAAAAGAATATTGATGTTAGTGCCAGAGTCGATATGAATTCAAAATTATTAAGCTGGGAGGATTTTAGAACTCAGAGGAAGCTGAAATCCTTGAAACCAAGAGGATTTCGTTCGGTACTAGAACGCAGAGTAGAATTTGACAGTGGCTATGGCTTCCTTCAAATTATTGAGTTTCGCAGCTCATTAGAGGCACTTCATTTTATTTGGAATTTTCCAAGTAGTATTAGGCAGAATCAAGGCGTTAGATATGACGATTCATTTTGGACAATATCAGGTAGATTTTTGCACGTTTCTCCAGTAGAAGCATTTGCGTCCTTCGAAGATCAAATGGTACTTCATGAATCCATAGCAAATAATTTGGGAAAATCTCTGTTGAATTTATCGTCGCTACTTAAAAGTAAAAATCTTTCTTTTGAAAAATTTAATTGGAATAATCTAGATCTAGGTGAGGCTTTGAAGTTAAAGATAGCTAATCGCCATTTGTTTCTGATTAATTCAGAAGTCTTAAGCATTTTTGATTCAGGAGCATATAAATTGAGAAATTATGCAATCGGAGATACTCCTTTGTTAAGAGTTATATCTACGAACTCAAGTCGCACATTGATTGCAAAGTCTTTGAAAAGCCATGTGTTGATCAGCACCGAATTTACGAGGAATCTTAGCCTGACTCAAAAATATCAGTTGCAGACGCTTTTTCGCTAGTCTGTGGTACCTACAATTTCTTGTTCGAATCAGGTGGATTTGTTATAGTCTTCCGCCTATGTCAGATTCCCTTAATCAGTGCTTAACTCGCACAGTATTTAAGATTCGTTATTCAGAAACAGATCAAATGGGAGTAGCAAATCACGCTCGTTACTTCGATTGGTTTTCTGAAGGTCGAGTTGCATGGCTTGAACAACGCGGTCAACGTTATGCCGACTGGGAGCAAGAAGGTTGGTTACTACCAGTTATTGAGGCTCAATGTAAGTATTTTAAGTCCATAAGATTTCAAGAAACCATCGAAATGATTATTCAAGTTGCAAAGTTTAATTCTCGCAAGGTTAGTTTTAATTATGAGATCTTTAAGTTAGGAGAAATTAACCCTGTTGCTGCTGCTACCACGACTCATGTATTTTTACATAACGGAAAAGTACGTCGATTGAAGCCAATCTATTACGAGGTGTTTAATAGAGCTCAGGAGAAGTTGAATCAATGAATCTTTTTATAGTTGAGTCTCCCGCCAAAATTAAAACAATACGTAAGTTTCTTGGTAAGGATTTCGAAATAAGAGCCAGTATGGGGCATGTACGCGAGATTCCTAAAAAAGGTTTAGGGGTTAATGTCAGTAAGGGCTTCAAAGCACAATTTCAGTTAATTGAATCTAAGTCTAGAAATACCAAAGAGTTGTTGAACCTAATGAGGCGTGCTCAAACCGTATATTTTGCTCAGGATTTAGATCGTGAAGGCGAGTTAATTGCTTGGCATTTGTATGATGAATCCCAAATTGAACCCGAGAAGGTTAAACGAGTAGTTTTTAATGAAATCACAAAAAAGGCTGTTCTTGATGCTATTTCCACTCCTCGTGAGCTAAATCAAAGTTTAATTGATGCTGGTATGAGTCGTACCATTCTAGATCGATTGATTGGTTATAAATTATCACCTTTAGTTTGGAATAGATTTGATTCAGATGTACCATTGAGTGTAGGTCGCGTACAGACAGTAGCTTTGCGCATTCTAGTTGATCGTGAAAGAGAAATTGAGAACTTTGTTAAGGAAGAATTTTGGAACTTGAAGGCTAATTTTCGAGAGGGGTTTTCAGCGGAAATTTTTTTACCAAGAGATAAAAAATTGAATGCTGAAACCGCAGAAAATCTCCTGAAGCAAATGACACCACCTGAAGCAATAGTTAGTGGTATTCAGTCGAAGACTGAAAAGCGTAAACCTCGTGCACCGTTCACCACTGCAACTTTGCAGCAGGAGGCCTCCTCTAAGCTTAAGTTTTCTGCGAAAGAGACTATGCAGATAGCACAGGAGCTCTACGAAGGACTGCCGATTGAAAATGAAAATCGCGCATTAATTACATACATGAGAACAGATGCTGTGAATTTATCTAACGAAGCTACAGATAAAATTCGAGAATTTATTCGTATTGAATATGGCACTAATTATTTGCCGTCTGAAGCCGTCAAATACAAGGGTAAAACAAAAAATGCTCAGGAAGCTCACGAAGCAATTCGTCCTGTCTATTTTGATCTACCACCCAATCGTGTAAGATCTTACCTGAAACCAAAACAATACGATCTATACTGTTTAATATGGAATAAAGCAGTAGCTTGCCAGATGAAACCAGCAGCGTTCGACTCGACCGTTGTAGATATTGATATAAACGGTATCCATTTTCGAATTAAGGGAAGTATTTTAAGGTTTGATGGCTTCTTGAAACTGTATGATGACAGAGATTTAGAATCTGATAAGGAAGCGGGTGTAAAAAGCAAGAGCAGTGCTAGCTCGCAAAAGGAAGTGCGACTGCCCATACTAAAGGAGGGCCAGAGACTCGACGTTGAAAAGATTATCCCTGAAAAGAAGTTCACTAAACCTTCGCCGAGGTATACCGAAGCGTCTTTGGTAAAATATTTGGAAAAGAATGGTATTGGTCGGCCGTCCACATATGCTTCAATTATTGAAACACTTCTGAAACGGGGCTATACAGAGCTGAAATCTAGAAAGTTTCAGGTCACGCACCTCGGTAAGCAGCTACTCGACTGGATTGCACAAAATTTTCAAAGAGTCGTAGACTTAAAATTCACAGCCATGGTGGAAGCGTCATTAGATGAAGTTGCTCGTGGAGAGTTATCTTGGAGAGACTCCGTAGAGCAATTTTATCAGCCATTAAGAGAACAGATTGTCAATCTACAGGGTTTTGTAGAGGAGGAACTGAGTGAAGATCAGAAGAAGTGTCCAGAGTGTGGAAGTGAATTGCTTGTTCGATCTGGTAAATATGGTCAATTTATGGGTTGTTCGAGCTTCCCAGAATGTAACTTCATTTTGAAGATTAGTAAAAAGTCGAGTATAAGAGTTCGATCAGCGGGATTACCAACTGGTATATATTGTGGAATATGTGGAGGTGAGTTTCACCTTAGACGTTCTAATCAGGGTAAGTTATTTGAATGTTCTAATTATCCCGCATGTCATAATAAGAAAACTCACCTAACGACAGGTGAGTACGAAACATTTAAAGAAGTATTAAAAAAGCACAAACAGAGTTCTGCTACTCATTCTTAAAAGATGTAAGAGTTTAGGAAGGAAATTATGAAAACTATGAATCTAGTGAATATTGGTAAACTAGTAAAAATACTAACTAAACTTTCATTGACTGGGGTATTTCTTACTTTTCATATCAGTGCAGCGGAGCAAAAATTAAATAGAATAGTTTCCCAAACTGAAGAGGCCCTGAATAAAGTAATTATACTGGAAGAGATGAATGCCGAGATCTCGGAGGAGCTTGCATTTTCACCATTGGATTTGAGTTTGGAGGAGGCAATTGAGTTTGCCATGTCAAACAATTTATCCTTCAAAAATAGCTTTGCACTCTTGGAGATCGCCACCAGAGGTGTTACGGCTGTAAAGGCTGGGCTTTATGAGCCTTCATTGCAGTTAGGCTACATGAGGCGAGCGACAAATAATCCGGCGCAAGGCTTCATTCCTCAATTCACCAGTCAAAATGAAGGTGGCTCTGTGGAATATTCACAACAATTTAGTGACGGGACTAACCTGGCACTCACATATAATTCTAACAATAGTTCTAGTAGCCTTCGAGACCAATTGAACAATAGTGGCTTGCAGTTACAAATACGGCGAGCCTTGTTTGGTAAAAGCAATGTGTTTTACGCTAATGAGGTAAAGCTACAGAACGCTCGCCTTGACAAAAAAGTTTCTTATTTCGAGTATTTAGATTCCTATCAAGCCTTGGCATTAAAGGTAACTGAAGCCTACCTGAATGCGGTAAAAGCTCAGAGACAAATCGGAGTGTCTGAGTCTGTTCTTGCTTCTCGTCAGGAACTTCTTGATCTAACGAAAGTAAAATTTGATCTGGGTGTTTCTACTAAGCTTGATGTTCTGAGAGTTGAGGTACAAGTCGCAGGAGAAGAAGAGTCACTTATCAAGGCGCGCAACACGTTAGATAACAATTTAGATTCATTGCTAAATACCCTAAATTATGACTACCCACCAAGTAAGGTGAAGGTAAGTTTTGATGAAACTTATGAGTTGAAAGAATTGGACTATTCACAAGACGTTAATACTAATTTGAAAAGAGCATTGGCTCAAAGATACGACTTACAAATTTTCAAGTGTAAGTTGGATCAACAGAAAAACTCTCTTCGTAATGCTAAGGAACAGGTCAAAAATAAGATTGGATTTAATGGAAGTATTCGTAGGCATGCTACTGATGATGTAGTTTCCAGATCTCAAGACTTTAGCGATCGAAATTGGGCTGTAGGACTGAGTTATAATCATCCACTGGGTAACCGTAAGGATCGAGAGAGTTTATTTTCGCAGAGGGTTAGAGTTAATAATGGAAAACGAAGTCTTAAAGAACTAGAGCTTCGAATAGGTCTTGAGGTAAGAAATGCACAGAGGAACATAGTAGCCACTCAAGAGAGAATAAAGGTGCTCGATAAAAATTTAAGAAGAGCAAAAGAAAACTTGAAGTTAGCACAATTATCGTATGAAAAAGGAATAAAATCCTCGATCGAAGTATTGGATGCGCAGGATGATCTCCAAGAGGTAAACAAAAATTATATTAATACAATATTGGATTTGAAGATTGCAGAATTCAGACTTCTCAGGGCAATGGGAACTATCGGAATCCCAGATTTAGTTCTTAAAAAAGCAGATCAGTGGTTGTCGATAAAAAGTTAGGAGGCCCCCTTGCGTGCTGTAGATATTCTAGAAAAGCGTCGACTTGGCCTGGAGTTGAGCTCAGAAGAAATTAGCTTTTTTATTAAGGGCTACGTCAACGATAGTATTCCTGATTATCAAGCGAGTGCTTTTTTGATGAGTTGCTGTTTCAATAAATTGACCCCAAGAGAGACTCGCGACTTGACTGAGGTAATGCGAACATCCGGAGATACCATAGAATTCGGTAACAAGATCGAAGGTTATACGGTTGATAAACATTCGACGGGTGGTGTTGGAGATAAAACGACTCTAGTTTTGGGTCCATTAGTAGCAGCTTGTGGCCTCAAAGTGGCGAAAATGTCGGGACGTGGCTTAGGGCACACAGGCGGCACGCTCGATAAACTTGAGGCGATTGAGGGACTGAGCACTGAGCTCAGCGGGGATCATTTTCTCGATATTGTCAACGATATTGGTATCGCTGTTTGTGGACAAACAGGGAATATCGTCCCAGCAGATAAAAAACTATATGCGCTAAGAGATGTCACCGCTACCGTCGAGGATACGTCATTGATAGCGGCATCCATAATGAGTAAAAAATTAGCAATCTCTAATCAGGGCTTAGTTCTGGACGTTAAAACTGGTGAGGGAGCCTTCATGAAAACCTTGGATGGAGCTGTTGATTTAGCTCGATGCATGGTAGAGATTGGCCAATTAATGCACAGAGATGTTATTGCAATGGTTACGGAAATGGGTATTCCACTGGGTCGTACCATCGGTAATTCACTTGAGGTTCTAGAGGCAATTGAGACCCTTCAAGGCAAAGGCCCTGAAGACTTGGTCAAGCTTAGCTGCGAATTAGGAGGCAGATTACTAAGATTAGGAGGATTAGTTTCGGATAACAAGTCGGGCTTCCAAAAAATCTTGGCTTCTATCGAGGATGGTAGTGGTCTTGCTAAGTTAGAACAAATGGTTGAAGCTCAAGGCGGACGGTTAGAATCTCTACATAATCTTGAGATAAGTAGTAAATCGGTAGATGTTAAAGCCAAGACAGCCTCCTATATATATAGTATGAATGCTCTATCATTCGGAAATGGAGCGATGAAACTTGGCGCTGGTCGAGCTTGCAAAGAAGATAAAGTTGACTTTACTGTGGGTTTGTTGATTCATAAGAAAGTCGGCGACTATGTTGATCGTGGAGAATCACTATGTACTATTTATTACAATGATGATGCTCAACTGGAAGAAGTTAAGGATCAAATCTATAATGCTTATCAATTCTGCTCAGAATTTCAACCTAAACCTAAGATTGTTCTTGCTGAGGTTGATGATAAAGGATCGCGATTCTATTGAAAGCTAACAATTTCGAAATTAACGGTAAACTTGGCATCGGAGATTGCTTTCGACTGATGCACTCTAAAACAGTCGATGTTGTTCTCTCAGATGGTTCCTTCAAGTTAATCAAGCATAGTCGTGAACGTCTGGAAAGTTTCGTATTATCTAATGAACTTGTTTACGGAGTGAATACTGGTTTTGGAAGTCTAGCCAACGTCAGAATTGAGGAATCTCAACTACGCCAGTTACAAGTCAACTTGATCCGTTCGCATTGCGTTGGCGTGGGGCCAGACTTTAGTGAGCAAATTGTCAGAGGTATTTTACTATTGCGTGCTAATACCCTTGCCCTCGGCTACAGCGGAGTCAGGCCAATTGTTGTTCAAACTCTATTAAGCTTTCTCAATTCTGAAATATATCCATGTATTCCGATGATTGGATCTTTAGGAGCTAGCGGAGATTTAGCTCCTCTAGCACACATGAGCCTGTCATTGATTGGCGAAGGCAAAGTTCGCTACAGAGGTTCTATTGTAGATTCATCCGTGGCAATGAAAACTGAGAATATAAAGCCTTTAAATTTGGTAGCTAAAGAAGGTTTGGCACTTATTAACGGCACACCCGTAATGTGTGCGGTGGCTGTTGAGTGTTTAGTTAGATTAAAAAATTTACTCAAGTATGCTGACGTTGTAGCAACTCTTTCACTAGAAGCCTTGTCAGGAACGGACAAGGGTTTCCAGGCTGAAATCCATCGGATCCGACCGCATGCTGGGCAGCAGTTAAGTGCTCGCAACGTTTACAACTTACTGCAAAGTAGCCCTAATCGACTTTCCCACTTGAACTGTGAGAAAGTTCAGGACGCGTACTCTTTACGTTGTATTCCTCAAGTTCATGGAGCTTGTTACGATGCATTTAGGCATGCATGGAGGGTGATTGCAATAGAAATCAATTCGGTAACTGATAACCCAATCGTTTTGGAAAATGAGATTGTGAGTGGTGGTAACTTCCATGGCGAACCGGTGAGTATGGTGATGTCATATCTAAATCTTGCGATATGTGAATTGGGGTCGATTTCAGAGCGGCGTCAGAATCGACTGGTAAATCACAACTTGTCCCATTTACCTGCTTTTTTAGTAAAAGAGTCAGGGCTTAACTCTGGAATGATGATAGCCCACTATACCTCTGCTGCTTGTGTTTCCGAAAATAAATGTATGGCTTTTCCACCTGTTGTTGACTCAATATCAACTTCTGCTGATCAGGAAGATCACGTTTCTATGGGAGTTACAGCCGCTCGCCATTGTTTGAAAACCTTAGAAAATTTAGAATCAATTTTAAGTATAGAAACATTGATTGCCTGTCAGGCCTTGGAATTTACTTCAAATCCACTTTCGCCGGCCTTATCAAAAGTGGTAGATTCGGTGCGTGATTCAGTCAAAGCCTTAGATGAAGATCGTAATTTGAGTCCTGATATCGAATCAATAAGGCAACTAATTTTAGATGGAACACTTGTAACAATTGTAGAGAATGAGATTGGAGATTTAATGCACTGGCCGCCAGGTACCCGCGAAGTCTAATTAGATTTTGAGGAAAGTCCGGGCTCCACAGGGTAGAATGCTTGGTAACACCAAGGCGGAGAAATCCGATGGAAAGTGCAACAGAAAGTAAACCGCCAGCTGCGCTGGTAAGGGTGAAACAGTGAGGTAAGAGCTCACTCAAAGTCAGAGTGATTTGACTTTGCGGTAAACCCCATTCGGAGCAAGATCAAATAAGGTGAGTTGAAGCGACCCGCAGATCACCGGGTTGATCGCTAGAGGTTTCTGGTGACAGAGGTCCAAGATAAATGGGTACCGGGGACAATTGTCCTCACAGAACCCGGCTTAACGGTGGCCTTGCATTAAATCTTTGTCTAATTTGGAGAAGATATGCCAGCTAAAAAGAGTAGAAAAAAGTGCTTTGTACTGGATACAAATGTTTTGCTGCATAATGCGGACAGTATGTTTTCATTTGAAGAAAATGATGTAGTTCTTCCGATACAAGTCATCGAGGAATTGGATCGTTTTAAGAAACAACCGGATGAAATCGGGCGTAATGCTCGCCAAGTGGCACGTCATCTTGATGACCTTAGGAAAGTGGGGTCTCTTTGTCAGGGTGTCAAAACTAGTAACGGTGGCGTGGTACAGGTTTTGACAGATTTTGATACTGAACTACCTGACACTCTGGCTCCAGGGCTAGCAGACAATCAAATTTTGGCTGCTGCAAATTATCTTATGGAGCAGGGCAATGCTACTGGTCCAGAAGTCATATTTGTAAGCAAAGATCTAAATGCGAGAGTAAAGGCAGACGCGCTCGGTTTAGCAGCTGAAGATTACGAAACAAACAAAATTAATTTTGACGAACTTTATCAAGGCTGGAAAATCATAGATTCTGATCAGGCTAGTTTAGAGAGGCTAAGAGAGGAAGGCTTCATAGGTACAGAAGTCGGTTTTACGCATAATGAGTTCGCTATACTTCGTACTCAGGACGATGAAGAATATGGAATTTATAATTCACAAGAGAAGACTTTACATAGATTAGATTATGCAGATCGCTGTCCATGGGGAATCGGTGCTCTAAATGCTCAACAGGCATTCGCTTTGGAATGCTTGCTGAATGAACGCTTTCGATTAGTTAGTTTGGTGGGAAAAGCTGGAACAGGAAAGACTCTGTTAGCTTTGGCAGCGGGTCTACAAAAAGCAATTGATGACTTAGCATACAAGCGCCTATTAGTTTCTCGACCAATTATGCCTCTTGGCAGGGATATAGGGTACTTACCTGGAAGTAAAGAGGAAAAGTTAACCCATTGGATGAATCCTATTTTTGATAATTTACATTACATATTTGATAATTACATGACCGAAGGACTTCCCAAAGAACATCTTGAAATGCTTCTTGAGAATGAAAAAATTTGTCTGGAAGCTTTGACGTATATTCGTGGTCGGTCAATTGCACACCAATGGTTAATTATCGACGAAGCTCAGAATTTAACTCCTCACGAGATAAAAACTATTATTTCAAGAGCTGGACAAGGCACAAAAGTGGTTCTGACAGGTGATCCATATCAAATTGACAATCCATACCTTGATCCATCAAGCAACGGTCTAACCTATTTGGTGGAAAGATTCAAGGGGCAAGATTTGTTTGGATCTGTAGTATTGTTAAATTCAGAGCGTTCTCAGTTGGCTTCTCTAGCAACAGAATTACTTTGAATAACTCCTACAGTAGAAATACAGAACATTTTCTTGTATATAGCGGTCTCAGACTTTGAATAGGCATGATTTATCCCTGTTTGCTATAATCAAAATACCGCGATGATCTTGTATATGTAATGGCATACTATGTGCATTTGATGGCTAAAAGAGGGTTCTAACCTTTTGAATAAAGATAATTAAGTGGAATGAAAAATAATTCTCCAAACAACATGCGAAGAGCCGCAGGTATGACTCTGATAGAAATTCTTGTGGCAGTTGCTATCCTGGCTACATTTGTCTTACCTGTTTATGGTCTTTATATGATGAATACTCGTAACAGGGACTTTCTTCGCGCTTGGGACAATGCTCTGGATATTAGTAGCAATATTATGGAAAGGTTATTAAGCGAAGATGTGCCATTTTTAGCAATAGAACCCGAGGGTTATATTTCGGATGAGGGTAAAGATACAAAAGCCATTCTCGCAAATAATAGGGCTCAAGCAGATTTTAGAGAGAGTTTTGGGACACTTGATTTTCAGAGCTATAACTTGAAATCAATTCTGGGAGCATCTAAAGGAGGAGATTATCGCGTTGATGACGATGGTGACCGCATCATTACAAAAGGGGGAATAGATTTTAAGATTTTACTCTGGGCAGGTATATATGCCGACGATCCAAACAGCCCATCGACTACGACAGATTTAACTTACAAGCACAATGCAGACCCTACTCGAGAGCTGACGTTTTCGTATTATCCGAATCCATGGTTTGACCCGAATAATGACTGTGCTGAAAATAATGCCTCAAACGATTCGCTATCTGCACAGATTAATTCTGTGAGTGCCGCATCAAATTGCGCTCGAAATGATCAGAGACCTATTAATCCCTACCGGCAGGTGAGTGGGAACGCATCAGGTTTAGCGAGTAACCTATTTTATCAAAACGGTATTGACGATCCAATGAATGATAGCTTTCGTCATGGTTTTCCAGTTGTCGGCTCATACGCTTGGGGTGGCGAAGGGCAGGCTGCAAATAATACCCAGGATAAAGAATGGAATGAATCTCCTGATCCAGCTAATTCGATGGTACCGACGCCAATTAATCAGCCTTATAATCCTAGATATGAAGATAAGGCTTTCCACAATTTTGAAGATATCAATTCAGATGGTGATGACGATGGTGCACTTATGAAAATTGTACTTGGCCTGCACTGGGTTCCTAGAAAATGGGGCTCAAAACCTCAAGCTCGCCAAGAGTATTATTTGATTTCGTTTAAGGCTAATTTGTTGACTGCGGTTGAATGATGATTTCAGAAAATAAAAAATTAAATCGAGTCATCTTTAGAAGTAGAAGAGGTATTACCATATTAATGGTAGTTATCGTCGGAATGACTCTTATGGCAATGGTTGTTATGTTACTTAGTGGTGGTTCAGATTCTCGTGAAAAAGTTTTTCAGATGAAGGAAAAATATCAGAGCATGTTTTTAGCGAAGGGCGGACAGCAGCATGCTCTTCTCAAATTTCGCCTACTGCCAACTCCATTCTACGATGCAGCAGCTTATGCTATTGGTAAAAACCCGTATTATGACTTTACTCGAAAAATGGATCGTTACAATAACCCGGGTCCGATGTTTTTTACCGGGGATGTGCAGGCTCCTACAATTGGTATAGGTAACGGACAAGAAATGTTAATTGTCTCAAGAACTGGTGAATGGGCATTAACACCGGCAGATAAGACCTTTAAAGGGGTGATGTCTACGCACTTAAATCGCTTCCTGAAGGATATTAGATCAGAGTATCCTGTCGGAGGTACGAATGAAGCTGTAGTTACAATAAACAGTGAGACACATGATGATCAGGCAATGGGCCCTAATTGGCATGATCCATATAGTGGAAACTACCATGTTGACCGTGTCTTTATTTTTGGATCTCAGGGTGCATTAAATTACAGTACGGATTCGGTAATGATTAGCTGCAAGGGGGCGGCTAACCGCGCAAATCAGAAATCTATAGTGTATGCAGACTCTTCGGGGCAGCCTAAAAATCTAACCAGAATCTTTCAAAAATATACCTCGAAAGCTCAAGCAGGTTCGGGTTTTGATGATCAAATCGATACCGTTTCTAATATGGATAAATTTGAGTCCCTGCAAGCTGATTTTGAGAAAGGTCTGACAGAAGGAGTTCAGCGTGGCGAAGCCGTGACGAGTGTTTATGAGGTTAGACGTGAAAAATAGCTTCAAGATTTTCAAGATTAGAGCGTTTACATTAACTGAGATTTTAATCGTAGCAGCAATATTGTCTGTAATTGGGTTGGTAATAGCCCAATTAATCAGAAGATCGTCCCGTCAATTTACCGTTGATGCATGGAACCAAAAGACTGTTTATCAGATGGAAGCAGCTATTCAAAGACTAAATAAGTATTTACGCTTAGCATCATATCCTACTATGAATACCTTTAAGGGTGTGATTCGTGATCGCTCTGACGACTATGCCTTTAGGATTTATGAATCGAATATAGATCGTAACGAGGCATATTCAAACAACACATCCGCTTTGACCGAGAGTAACGAGAGCGGTGGCGTCATATACGACTCGGGGTCAGCTCGATATCATTTTTTTGGAAGTGGTACGAAAGAAGAGTTGTCTGAGGACTTTGACGGAGGTAATAGATATAGTAGTTCATCATCGGAACAAAATATTTTGGAGTGGACAAGTTGTCGACCAGGCTATAAAGATATACCTGGATTTGCGAATGCCTCCCCGCGATGTGGTCGACATCGACTCTTTCTCAAGAATAGACAAAAAGTATGGCAACCAATGCAGGGCACTTATTTGTACTATCAGGATTTATTCCTCGAGACGGGATTCTGTTATTCGAAAGACATTAGCCCCAGTAATGGTGATCAAGGTTACGTTACAGGTCAGGGTAATTACGCTTGCCAATCCAATGAGTTTCAGACAAATATTCAGACTGGGATGCAGAATGATGAAAAAAATTCGGTTGGACTAAAACTATTGGTAAATAGTATTGCTACGGTCACCTCCAAGGTTTTTGTTAAAGATAATGAGAGGTCAACAACCTTGGAAATAGATTTTGTAGCTGTATCACCAATGCACGGGCAACGAGTGGTAAAACGATCAACACAAATAAATATTTCGACTAAGGTATTAGAAGATGGTACCGGTTTCTCCGGAAATTAGTAATTTAGATCATATATTTTTATGAACAGTCTCTGCATTCAATCATGTAAATTACCGATACAGCATTAAGTATTACTTGTTATACTAATGCTATAAATACTTGTCGGAAGGAATGCTCTTGGCCAAGAAATGGCAGGACGTAGAATTTGTTGATTATAAGGAGCGTCAGAAAAGACGTCGGATGCGTAAACGTGTTAGCGCTGAAGAGGAACTTTCTGATAATTTTCGGGGTCGCTGGAACACTACGTTAATTGTAGTTTTTGTAACTATTTTTCTGGCTATGATGGCGACTTCGGCATATTACCTACTGGCTGAAGATGAACTTGACCGAGAGATGGAATCGAAGATGTACATTCAGAGTCGATTGATCGGTGGGGATGTAAGTTTTCGTGAATTTGTGGGTAGTGAATATGAATCAATTTCATTGAATCAAAAAATTTATAATCGTGGCCAGTTTGTCACGCAAGACGATAGTTTTTTGGAGATGTCTACCTTCGATGGTGTTGTTTTAAAACTCCGCGACTCTACGGATTTAATCATTGATGCTATTGAGGTTTTTGCAGATAATCAGAAGTCAAAAATAACCTCAACATTGGATGATGGCGAGATTGTATTTGATTCTCGTAAATCAGGTGGTCTGGTTGAAGTTCGAACGGAATCGATCAACATTTATGCAGCCAGAGCGCTCTTTAAGGTGTCGGTAAATGATGATCGCGTGATGATTAAAGTTTCTCAAGGCTTAGCTAAGATCGAGAGATTCGATGAAGTTCGAAATCTTGCAGCTAGTCA
>CAZRWM010000041.1:0-17542 GCA_964603885.1 uncultured bacterium | reverse complement strand
TCTTACCACCCATCACTGCTAATGCAGTCCAAGGCCGCTTTCAAGCTCTATTTTTTCACCCTAATTTTTTAGGAATTTTTGGCGTTGTTACATTGGCACTGGCGCCCAAACTTGAATTGCGGTGGAAATTATCAGGAATAATTCTTGTGCTTTTAAGTGGTTCGAGGATCGCACTAGGACTATTAATTGCTCTCGTTGCAATTAGAGGAAATCTAAAATCAGTCCTAAGCATAACTTTTATGGGATTCCTATTGCTGGGATTGCGAGCAACCTATGATCCGGTGGAATCTTTCCGCCTAACGGGGACCGAATCATTTGAAATGAGAAACCATATTTACCAAGGTGCGCTAAAAACTATCTTAAATAATCCACTAGGTACTGGCCCTGGGGTATTCGGACCTAAGGTACACGAAAATCTATCCATGGAGTTCCATCAACTTTTTCCAGATCCTCAAAAGCATAGTATCTATAAAGCTCATAACACCTTCTTAGAGTGGACTGCAGAGAGTGGATGGCTTATGGGCATACTTCTCTTAATCACTATTTCATTTTTACTCAAAATGCCCTCCAGTAGCGCAAAATTAAGCCTGGGTCTACTTATTGTAGGTTCATTATTCAGTGTAATTATTAATTACCCTTCTGGTTTAATTATGCTTAGCTATCTCTTAGCCGTTACGGTTACCAAAAACAATAAGCAATCGAAGTCAAACACATTGAATTCAATCGGTATAAAAACCAACCCAGGTGCCATTATCGTTCGATTTATTAGTCCTTGTTTAGTCGGTGTGGCCATAATCTACTATGCATCTGTCAATTTTCAGGCTCACCTTGCTATGCCAAAAATTATAAATGACTTAAATCAAGGTGCTGTGTATCCGGCTTGGTCAAAGCTTAGCCAAAGACTTGTCAATCCACCTCTGCACCTGGAAAATTTGTATTACCAATTCAGAATCTCATTACTTGCTGGCGAAGAGAGCTCTTTAGTATCTTTTTTTGAAAAACACTTACCAGCCTGGGTGGACGTCTCCTACCAATTAAGCCTCTTATTCCTAGAAAGACAACAACCAGTTAAGGCATTACAGTGTGTTGAGAGGAGTATCGACTATCATCCACTTTGGCCAGCTAATTACTATTTAAAAGCTAGCATTCTTAAACAATTGGAGCTCACAAAGCAGGCCGAAACAGCTCTTGAAAAAGCTAAGAAATTAAGCCTATATGATGCTAATTTTCGTACACCTGATTAGTTAAAAGTACCAAAATTTAAGGATCCAATATTCTCACTATTTCTCACCCGACCACCGTTACGCAAATCTACATAAAGTGGTGCTAAGCTACTTTGATCAGAGTCACCAGTTGCGTAAACTAATGCCACATAACGATCTTTGCCACTAAATCCAGAACTAGTTGATGAATCTGAGACTCCACCAGCACCTTGACGACTCACCAGTCGACCAAAGGTATCAAAACTAACCCAGGAAACATCAGGTAAGTCCCCTCCAACAGCATTGTTTTCGGTATCCCCATCATCAGCAAATTTCAAAATGACTGCCTCAGGTAAATTGATTACACGAGGTCTGGGTTCACCTTCGGGCATGTCTGCCAATATTTTGCGACTGTCTAAGGTAGAATCAGCTCCTAACTGTGTGTAAACATTCTCATGGCCCGAATTCTTTACCAATAAGAGTGAATAACTAACACTATGATCAAAATTACTGACCCCATCAGCCCAAGTACCACTTGCATCAATTGGGTTGTCAGGATTAGTCCAGCCTCTGTAAATATAAAAACCGCAACCTAAACGAGTCGGCTTACCGTCTTGCCATACCAAATTGTTCGACGTATCAAAACTAGACGACATGCAAAAGGTTCTCAAATCTGAAATAGCAGCCTCAATTAATCTATGGGTCTGCGATTGTTGTTGAAAATTCATGTATCCCGTAAGGTTATAGACAGCCAGAGTAGCAAAAATTCCAATAATCATAACAACCACTAAAATTTCTATTAGGGTAAAACCCCTTAAAGCACTACGACTTGTATAGGCTGAAGTACATAAACGCTTCGTACTCGTTTTCATCTTGGTATACCTACTTTTTAGAGTCTCTGTAAGGCCATTTTTGCTGCGATTCAGTGTATATACCCATTGGATCAAATATATTCTTTACCGCCTGCCCAGGATCAAGATCGCATGCGGGAATTCTGGCAGCATTATAATTTGCTTCATTATTCATATTACGGTAATCGGCATCACAAGCACCTGAAAGTTCTGTTTCATCATCAGTATCTACTCGGTACTTTGTTTCATCGTTGATGTCAACGGCTCGAACATCCATATAAAAATCCATTCTGTAAAGAGATCTCGATACAATAACGAAATCACTAATCTGCTGTTTAGCGGCGGGAACAGTAGGGTACGGATCATATCGACTCATACCCGGATCTTGCAAAATATCTACGTCGACTTCACGAACGGTACCTAAGGACCACAATGTAAACTTGGTATAGCTTGAATGCTCTTTAGGAGGGTCAGCCGCCGCTGATTTACTACGGTCTGTTTCATTCCAAATATCATAATCGGCTCTCTGTAATGCTAAATAGGGCACTGGAAAACTAATGGCTCCTAATCGATTGTCAGTAGCACCGTCACCATCCCAATCTAAAAAATCAAGTTTGTAATTAGGACGGAAAAGCGAAGTATCAGCTATGTTTACAGGACCGCTACCATAAAGGTCGGAATTTGGAACAGTACCTGTATTCCGAGGCATCGACCAAATAGGGTGAAGGTCGACTGCCTGTGTGTTTGTATCAATGTCTAAAGGCCCCCCCGATGCTGTTAAACTGGAAAGAGGTGCTTCTTCCCAATCCACCCAATCAACATCAGCTCCGGCCGAGCTTTGTGTCAAAGCTGTTGTTACAACCGTTCCAGCCATGGAGTTGCTCTCATATTTGTCGCGGCCTTCATCGCGAGTTACCCACAGTTTAAAGAACACCTTGTGCTTAATAACGTCATAATTCTCTGGATTGATCAAATTTGCATCATAGCCGTCCGAACTGTCATCCATGGTTACATCTGTCAGATCAACTACCGTATACAGCTCTACATGATAAGCATCTTTTACAGCATCTCTGAGATGAGGATCCACTTCGTTTACGTCAATAGGCTCATAAGGGAATCGTAATGTGACAGGATCCCTTACGTAATTGAATAATCGCTCCCACAAAATGTGACGGTGTGTATCGAAATACCCGGCACCTCCAGCTAAATCCGCCGGATCTTTCCTGATGGTTCCGCCAGTTCCTCTGGGATCTGCTCCATCTAAATCACTCTTAACATTCTCCGTATTAGCTACACCACTAGCAGTAAAATCCCAGGCATCATAATAGTGCCAGCGCTTTGTTCCAAAATGACCATCTAGAATATATTTCTGCTCTCTAGTTTCATATTCTGCAGCGTCTTGTATATTTTGCCAGGTTCCAGCGTGTGCCGAATTCTGGCGACTACATTCAAGATTAGACATTCCAAGAGATTTGTCAAACAATGTATAAGTTGTCGGATTAGCCCCAGCAACACCCGAACCAATAGATTCTTGAGCACATTCTCGAAGAGTATCGTTAGGAGTAGCGGCACCACAACCGTTGTCGGTATACCCAAGACCTTCGGCAAGATGACCCGCTTTTGGATCAGTAAGCTTAAAAGATCCACCTAAATCTAACAGGTTTGATCTTAAGGTGTCATTTGTACCATTACCACCGACAGAAGCATTACATTTATCCACCGGATTCGCTATAGTAGCGCAATCTGAACCATCCGTACAGTTTCCCAAATCGTGAGAATCTGTACCTACCCAATATCCTTCCGTAGCGGTACCATATGCACTATAGGCGTCACGATCATATTTATGATTAATTATTTCTTGCCATGTAGGGGGAACCTCTGCAACCCTTCCACCCCCTTTGCTATTATGCATATGAGTAGCAAAGCGATATTCATTAAGTGACATAGACTCAGTAATGTTCTTGATCATGGCATAGCCATAATCGATACCAGAACGCGCTGCAACATCAGAAATCCTTTGTAAATCCATCATACGCTTCACACCGAAGTACATTTTAAGCGTATCTAGTTGACTGACTGTCATAAAGGATACAAACATCATTAAGCCGACAGAAATTACGAGTAACGAACCCTTACGATTTACTCTACGTCGTCTCATAACTACTGCCTGTAAATTTTAGTTCCAGGAATTCTAGAAAAGCTGTAACGATGGTAACTAAGTTCAATACTTTTCAATAAGTTTTTACCATAAGTGGGAGTCGCAATACCGCATGCAACCGCCTTAATTTCTGACTGGCTTAAAAAATCTACATCACTCATACTTGCTGGAGTAGTATTGTCAATTTCGTCCAAATCAATTGCTCTTACCACAACCATAATGTATATGGAGTGTGCGCCTACGGCACCTACATCATCCGGATAAGCCGTTCCTTTAATCCCAACCACTTCGCCACCATTGGACGATCCATCCGCAGCAGTCCAGTCATTAAGGCTTTGAATAAACAAATTTTCGATATCAGTAGTGACTAAAACGTTCTTTGACTGGTCAGCATGAGCTGTATCGCCTTCAGCTTGTGAAGTACCTTTACCGCGCACATTACTCCGAAATACAATATTTCCCTCACGAATTTTTCGGTAATACACATAGCGACGGATTCTCTCGTTTTCCCATGAACCGATTAGTCCCGGATCGAGAAATAAACTCGTCCCGGCCGAAAGTTGGACATCACCAGCCGCCAGAGCTGTACCATCTTCAAAACCAAGTTCGTTGCGCGTACCATCATCATCTATCGTAACAAACTCCTCTGAGACCAAAGGCAACACTCCTCTGTAACGACGCTGCCCACCATCATCCTCATTTAGCTTTGGAGTTATATGATGCAATGTCCCGGCCTTACTGTGTGGATCAGTCCAAAGAGCGGAAGCGTCGTAGACACTTTTAGATTTAAGCTCATTAGGATATGGAAAAGCCAAAAATCTACGCTTATCTTCGCCACCGTCATAGTAATTATTATCTCCGATATCTGTACCCCTAACTTCTAACTGGTGTAAAGGGATATTGGGAGTCGTAGCTGCGTCATATTCGTCCAACTTACCATTGATACCTTCATATGAAAAAACTTCGGTAAAAGACTTAAAATCTCCGGTGGCCACATCTGACTTGTTCGTGGAGTAAAAATCTTTACTAAGCTGCTTATTGTTATGAACAAAGGTCATTACTCGCTCAAGCTGAACGTTGGCGAGTCTATTGTAAAAAGTTTGATGTGTTAGCGCCTTCAGAATTATTTTCTTGGCCTGATTTGAAGAAGCATATGTCAGCAACACAATAAGCAGAATAGTGAGTGACACCACTGTTTCTATAATGGTTAAAGCTTTGCGATTTCTACAACGAAAATTAAAATCGATCATCAAAGCGCTAGCTGGTAATCTTTCCTAGAACGTAACTTGAACCTTTGAATATTCTCTCCCGTCTGTTGGCGGTAGCGTCGCTGCTAGTGTCTAAGAAAAAATTTGTCGAAACCTGATAGTCCAAATTGTAACTCACACGCTTGTCTGCTTCGTCAGTTCTAGCCTCGGTCAAGTTGACCATAAAATCACTAGCCTCATGAACTATTACCTCTCTATCTGCATTTCGCAGATCAAAGGTCTTAGGGTCTGGAGGTAAAGCCGCTGTAGCAGCAGGATCTGTGGAAGCCACATCAATTTTGTTAAAGTACAAATTCCTCATTACTAAGGGATTACCCGCATCGTCTAATCGCTCTTGATAACTCGGATCAATCGACTGCTGTTGTTCGTCAAGAAAGAAATATCCATATTCAGTCAACAAATTATCATCATCATATTTATAATAGTAGAGCATATCAATGTCCGCGCCCACACTATCATTAGAGACGGTTCGGAAAATGGCGTTTGAGGCACCAGTCAGAGCCTTCTCGATCTTCATACGCACTGAGGCACCCTCTCTCAAACTTTTAAGCTCCATGTCTCGCAAACGGCTGGATTTACTTAAGCTAGAGAAGGCGATTAAAAATCCCCCCAAAATAACAGTAGACGAAGTAATTGCAACGAGTAATTCCAAAAGGGTAAAACCGCCATATTTATTGCCAGATTCTCCCATAAAACCCCCCTTTAACAATTAGTTACTTTTAAGCAAAAAAAGTTATGCTGAACATAAAAACTTAAAACTTACTACCTACATTATGAAGGTAAACAAGGGAAACCGGCAAGTGCTAAAGGCTTCCCTTGTTAAAACAATGTCTAATTTACGACTTTAGAGATTACCTGAATGTAAATCATCTGCGGTTCCTGATGGACCTACAGTACCATCTCCAATCGGTTCTGCTTCGGGGCCCCTAGTGGTTTGAGGAGCCGTATTAGCAATCGTTCCCCAAACTAAACAGCCTGTACCGCGCATTTTACCGCCTGTAGGCTTGAGCTTGGTGTCATTGGCCCCTCTACCAAACATCATCCACTTGTAGTCAGAGGTAGCACCTCTGTCTGTTACAGTAATATTGTCAATACCGGAGTAGGCAGTAGCCGTTTCTGGACAGATGAAGACTGTCTCATCCTGGATTTGGTTATATACCTCATCTTCTCTTCCACCAGCCGTTGACTTGTAACGCCCTGGAAATCTACCAGTTGATTCAACAAATTCATGTTTCTTACCATTCATATAGAATAGACAGCTTAGCTCAGTACCTGACTTAGAATTTATGGAAACATACTTGGATTCCCACATACCAATGCCTTTATCAATTGTATTTTGGTTATTCACACAACCGGATTTACGAGCATCCCGTGAGAATTGTGCATACTTTCCTATACCCATAGTGGCTAGAATTCCAATAATTACAATTACCACCAAAATTTCGATCAAAGTAAAACCCTTTGACCTTAAACGAGACATGCTAACCATGATTCCTCCTTAAATATTCGCTTTCATAGACCTGTGCATTCTTGCACTTTTCCGTAAGATAACGTCAGGTCAGCGCTTTCTGAATTGTTCCATACAACAAGTTTCATGCCAAGAACTATATCGCCCTTAAATCCAGTATTTTCGATGGCTATAGACAAAATTCTGCACTGATTTTCATGCATTGGTGACATTTCTGCACGTTTTTTATTGCATTAAGATTGTTAGGAGTCGTATTTCCCTAAACCCAGTTTCTTGATTGTTGCGGACAGATCATTACGATTATATCCGGTCATTTGAGCTGTTTTAGATATCTGGTAATCATTTACTTTAAGATGATGAGCGAAAAACCGTCGATGGAAGGCATCTATCAGGCGTTGCTTGACTTCTTTGTAATTAGTTTCATTAGCTGGAAAATGTACTCTGTAATCCTCTTCATGAGTAAATTTTAGAATATTTACGACATCTTCATAGGATATCTGGTCTGTATCTGAGAGAATAACGAGACGTTCAATTGAATTTTTCAGTTCACGAATATTCCCTGGCCATCTAAAATTTTCGAGATGATTCATAGCCTTGGCTTCAATATTTTTTTCTAACCCTGTCCGTTGTTGGAATAAAATAAGAAAATGATTTATCAGAGGAGATATATCAACTCGTCTATCTCGAAGAGGGGGTAGCTCTATTGGAAGCACATTGATTCTGTAATATAAATCTTCTCTGAATTGCTTTTCTGATACAGCATCCTCCAACGATCGGTTTGTTGCTGTAATTACTCGTACATCAACCACAACTTGCTGCTGAGAACCTACCGGCTGTATCGTTTTCTCCTGAAGAACACGTAGCAGTTTACCCTGCATCAATAGCGGCAACTCGCCTATTTCGTCTAAAAAAATGGTACCCCCATGAGCTCGCTCAAAAGCACCAATTTGATTATCCTCTGCTCCAGTAAAGGAACCTTTTTTGTGCCCGAAAAGTAAACTTTCAAACAAACCTTCGGGAACAGCAGCACAATTGACAACTTCGAAAGGCGCTAAACATCGATTACTATGCTCATGAAAATATCGCGCAGCAACCTCTTTACCTACACCAGATTCACCCGTTATTAAAATTGTTGTATCAACATTGGCAACTTTAATACTCATCCGCTTGATTTTTCTGATTACCTCGCTATCACCTACTAAAAAGTCTCGTTTCCGCAATTCTCTAAGTAATGACTGTTTCGTTTGAAGGACTTCGATTTGCTTCTCTACTTTTTTACGAATTTCTCTCCAAGACGAATCTTTGAATACATAATCAGTTACATTTTTGTATTGGATTAAAAGATCTACTGCGAAACTCTTATCTTGAGATGAAAGAACGACAATATTCCCCGAAAAACCCGTATCTCTCGCATAATCTAATAATTTCACACCCGCTCTGTAATCTACTATTTCGCTTACAATATCCTTTTTAGTCAAAGGAAATATGATATCGATTAACATCAATTGGATCGAGATCTCCTCCTTTTCTACTATTTCCTGCGCCTCTTGGAGACATCTCGCATAATGAAAAGTCACATAATTTTCGAAATAAACTGCCAATTCTTGTTCGATTTCAAATCGGTAATTTTCATCATCCTCGACAACAAGGACTTCCATACTAACTCCTCAAACCTGATAGGTTGAAAATTCCAAATTAATCTGGCTACCAGCACCATCAACAATCCTGATGGCCTCAAAACCCACACCCAAGGCTAAACACGCATCTCTGGAAGCCAAAAGCCCCGTCCCTCCATGCTCCAGAGTGTAATCTCCGATGCTTCCCAATTCCATAATTATTGCCTCAGGTATTCCCGGCCCATTGTCCCTAATCTCCAATCTCAGGATAGTTGACTCTAAATAAAGATTAAGCCGTAAATCAGTAGCACCAGCTTCAAAAGCGTTATTAGCGAGATTTTCTAATACTATCAATATTTGGGCATAAAAATCTTCCCGATCCAAAACCCTCACTCTACAGGTTTTCAGGCTGGGATTGTAGTCTAAAGTAATCTTTCGCTCTACATAGGTCGAGATGAAATCTTCAAGAACTAACACTAAATCCACCTCATGCTCCAGAATAAATTTAGAGTGCTGATCGCTTAACCTTAAGAAAAGTTCATACTGTTGCTGAAGAAACTCAGCCGCCTCTTCTTCAACTCCTTGATTATTCGTTTTAAGTTTCTGAAACAAACTCTCTTGTCGCTGAATCAATTTAGTCAAATCTAAGGCTAACAAATCGTAACAAATCCCGAATGATTGACGATCTGTCATATCTCTTAATTCTTCGCAGTATGCTTTTAATCTCAAAATTTTTTCACGAATATCATTAAGATTAGTCATTCTAAAAAAAGTTTTCAATAATCTACCCGGATCATCCTGATAGCGACGAACAATAGAATATTTACCCTTTAGACCGTGAATACTAGCTCTGTGTATTTTTTCAATTTGAGTTAATTGCTCTCTTAATTGTCCTTTATCAGCTTGCTTCAAGGATAAAATCTTGGAATGCATCTCCTCTAAAACAAGATGACTTCCTCCTAGGCTTCCCTCTTGGATATCAGTAATTCCCTTACTCCAAACCTCTTTTGATTCGATATCCTGAATATCTTCCAATGCATCCCGCATGTTAACTAACAAAACTTCACGAGCAACCCGCTTCACGGGTTTCGCTAAGTCAGGAGCATATTCACACAGTGAACCTGAGAAGAATAAATTACTCTTACGAACATGCAAGCCAATTTCACTGAGATCGAATTGCTCTAAAAAGACCTTATTACTCTCGAGAAACCGCATTCCACCCAGAATTGATATCCATACCCTCAAGGTATCCTCTGGGCGTTGCTCCTGGCGATTCTTTCTAAAAACTGAAAATAGACTCTGCCCCTCAAAAAGCTCCTGTGAATAATATACTAATCCCGTCTGCTGCAGATCATAAACTTCTGGGAAAAAGCGTGAATCTAATCTCGCTAAAATTTTAGGATAATCAAAAAAACGGATAGGTTGACTGTCAGGATGTGCCACATTCAATCTGACTTTTCTCTCAAGATGCTGATCATGTCCGGTAAAAATGTAAATATGATCCTGCTCAGACTCCAGAGTAACGAGCGAATATCTGGTAGGTAACGAAGTAATTACTCTCTCAATTTCAGCCTCACGAGTATCTGGACTTGCACGCTGAGGCAAATATTGAAAAGGTACATTTGTTAGAAGAATTCTAACGAGGGTATCCTTCCAACGAACCAATGGATTCTGCCTAGCGAAAGATGCTCTCATTAAATGCACTTCTTCGCTAGAATATAAACTTAAATCTAAGTTCTCATAAACATCAAGGGCCTCAGAATTGCGCTTCGTACGCATGAGACAAATCACTTTGTAATAGCGAGCCTCACGAATAAATACACGCTCATGGATCAGATGCTCAAAATACATCAAGGCCTGATCGAACATTTCATGTTTAAAATACATCAAAGCTATTTTTCGATATTTTTCCAGAGTAGGGTGATCTTCGACGAGATCTCGCGTGAAATTAGAGAGATCAAACCTTAGTCCCTCTTTCAAGGATTGAATATCTTGTATGAGCTTACGCAGGGTGAAACTTAAAATTATTGAAACCACGAGGACGAAGATAGTAAAGTTAGAGGCGTACTCGAAATTCATAGACTCTGCTCCCAGCCTACAATACGCTCATAAAATTCCTGAATAGTAGTATCGTTTTTCAAAACCCAAGTACATAGGCGCCGCTTTTGTTCAAGCGACATTTGACTATCGATGAGAATCATAGCTTGCTCCCTGGTGAATTTATCTCTACTAATAAGACGCTGTACTTGTAATTCGACTTCACAACTGATCAGTAAACTACCGTCCAACTTATTATTCCAGTTATTTTCACACAGCAGCGGTATCACGAAAATCCCCCTGGTCTTCTCCATACGATGCCTATCAATAGTCTTTAATAGATACTTACCCACGACAGGATGAACTAAGGAATTAAGATCTGTTAGAAGTTTACGGTCTCTAAAAATTATCTCGCGAAGTATTTCTCTATTAACCTGGCCATTTTTTATCACGAATGAGCCAAAAGTCCTACCTATACTATCTATCAACTCCATATCGGTCTGGTAAAGTTCATGCACTATCTTATCGGCATCATATATTGCATGACGATCAGCTAAATAATCACTGGCTAAGGACTTACCCGAAGCGATACCTCCGGTTATCCCTACGGCGAAAAACCGCTCAACTTTCAAAAAATTACCTCACGATGACTTTTCAGGATCGTCTGGTGCTGAATTCGAAGTCAGTTTCGCGGCATCTATTTCCTCTTGCGATAGATGGAAGCCAGCCATCAAGTCTTGCAGTTCAGTTAGCTTTGTCCGGAAAGATTCGACCTCTTCCCCCTTAAGGCCTTGAGCCTTAAGATGCAGTTCGTCGCTTATATTTCGGCTTTGTTCAACGACTCCACGGAATTGATCTACCAAATGATTAACCGAATCGGCTACATTGTGCAGAGCATCTCCACTTCTCAATTGAATCCTGAATGACAAATTACCAGCACTGATCTCTTTTAGACACTTCTCAAGCTTGTACGAAGGTCCAGCAAATTGGTGAGAATAGAAGATACCAATAATCGCAAGTATGAAAAAGCACACGACTCCCAGGGTTACTATTCGCCATCCTACGATTGAAAATACCGTGTATATAAAGCTTTTCATATCTCTGAGTTCAATGAGTGAACTTGAATTTTGAACCACGTAATCTCCGATAATATAAAGATTAAAGAAGGTGATTGTGGCTACTAACAACACAATCATAACAATCACGAAGGTAAATTTAATTTGTAGGCCAGCCTTAATAAAGTAATTCGAACGAGTGGCACGTGGATTTGACATGTTTTCTCCAGCTTCTCAACACTTCTGATACGCACATTTTATCAGGCTCTGAACAGCTGTACCACCATTTATACCCAAGCCCCTTTATTTCAAGCAAATTTCCTAAAAACTGACAGTTTCTTGTCGATAACGTTGAAAGCTGTAGTTTAAAGGGCATCAAATTGGCTCATAAAAGCCATGATTTTGTCATGTACGTTTCTGCAGAATGCCCGGAGGCATTATGAGCAAAGCTTGGATTCAAATAACATTAAGTGTTCTATTTGTAGCATTACTATATATACAATCAAATCCTGCTAATGAAGACCCGCAGGCGGAAGATGACAAGATTGTTACACTTGAAAGTAAAGATATAGGAATTATCCCACTTGATGAGCCTGGAATTGTTTCGTTGGGTTTACAAGAGGCTGATGTGGCCACAGTGATGAAGGGTATTTCACAATTAGGAAACTATGATTTTGTGACCAAGGGTGAAATTGATAAACGAGTCAATCTCACATTGAAAAATCGCTCGATCAGAGAAGCTTTAGATATTATTTCAGACTCAACGGCTACGGAATATAGAATTCAGGACACAATCATTACTGTTTTTGGAGAAGGCGTAGACCCCTCGTTTACCAAGACATATAATGTTTTAAAGGGTAACACCCAAACCATCGGAACTGTGCTGCAGGGAATTATTGGTGGAAATGTCAGTACGCAAGGAATTGGTGGACAACAAGCTGACGCAGGCCAAGGTGGTGAAGGCGGTGGTGGCGGTGGAGCTGCAAGTGGCGGCAGACCACTCATTGAAAAAGGTTCCGCTCGTATCGTCGTTGACAAGCTAAATAGTCAAATAATTATTACAGCAGTACCGTCAGATCACCGCACCATAGATAAAGTTTTTCCAGAACTAGATCAAGACAGACCAAAGAAGCGTTTTCTAACCCGAATGTATGAATTAAAATTTATTACTCCGGATGTTTTCGTCCGAAGCATTAAATTTTTAATTCCTGGAATAGAGGATGAGCAAATTTTTCAGGTTGCTGGTGGTGCTGGTGGAGGCGGTGGTGATGCTGGTGGTGCTGCCGCTGGTGGTGGAGCTTTAAGCTCATCACAAAAAAGAGTCATTATTCAGGACACATTGCCGAATCTTAATCGTATCAGCGAATTACTGAAAGATTTAGATGTTCCCCCTAGACAGGTAGTAATTGATGTAAAAATGGTTGAGTTTACTCTCAATGATGACGAAAAACTTGGGGTTGACTGGAAAAGTATGTTCACGCAATCTGGACGCAATCTTCCGGTCGCAGAATTCTTTTCTCCATTAGCTTCTCAAGGTACTGGTCGACTCAAATTCGGATCACTTGGCCCGGATCACCTTCAAGTAGTTTTAGATTTCATCAAAGCCAACAGTACTGCTAAAATATTGAGCAATCCTCAATTAACTGTAGTCGATGGACAAGAAGCTTCTATCACCGTCGGTGATCAGATACCTTACAGAACTACAGTTATTCAAAATGGTACAGCGGTAGGTCAGGTGAACTTTGCAAATGCTGGTGTAGAACTCACTGTGACTCCTGTTATCTTCAAAGACGATTTTGTGAATCTAATTATACAGCCAAGTATTACTTCAAGAACTGGGGATTTTGATGGAATTCCAATCATATCAACGAAGGTGACAAATACCACTCTAAACATAAGAAATAATCATACAGTCATAATGGGTGGACTAATTTCACATTCCGACAGTATTGAACAAAATCAGATTCCAATTGTAGGTCAAATTCCTGGTATCGGCCATCTATTTAGAAACAATTCCAGAACTCACCGCGCAAATGAATTAGTATTTTTCATTACGCCAAAAATTTATTCAGAATTTGCCACCCATCCTCATGATTCACTTAACTATGAGTTCAAAGAACCAGAGTTTCCTCGGCCTACTGCTTATCAGTTCACAGATCGGGAACAGCAACAGAAAGAACTCAGAGAGTTCAGAAAAAGGAACCGCTTGTGAAAAACAATCCACTTCGCAAATACTTAGTTGTTTTAGTTTTCGGACTTGGCTTACTCGGCTGCACAACACCACCATTCAAACCTAAATCAGATATTCGTATTGTAAGTGTATCTTCAGGCTCCGGCGGCGATGAGATTAATCCTAGTCAAACTTTGATTAGTGCCGGTGCTTTCCCTTACCAACCAGCCATTATTCAATTTACACTTAATAATGGAGTCGGCGTTACCATTACAGATTTACAAATCGACTATACCCCATCAGAGGGAAATGAAATCGTCTATCAAGATGCCAATGGTGTCGTCCAAACCGGCATTCCACCAAAAAGATCTAAAATTCAACGGCGTTTTGAGGCCGATATACCTTTCACAGAATTAGGTTTATCAAGTGCAACTCAACTCCTAGATGGTATTAATGTGGGTACCGGAACTTCTCGTCGATGTTGCCTGTTTATTAATCTGGTAACACAAAATGCGGCACAGGTACTTAGCGTTGATGGAAATTTTCAAACAGTACCAAATCTAAATACAGATATTATAGCCAATTTAACGATCACAGGGGTTGATCACAACGATAATCCGTTCATTAGAGATGCTGCGATTCTTGTCTCAGCAATTGCTGAACAGAATGCCGCAACTTTCGACCCCGGATGTGATGCTACTTGTTCAATTGGAAATCAACCTGTCGAAGGTGGTGCAGCAGGTGGAGCAACTGCTGGCGCGGATGCAGGTGCTGCAGCTGCAGATGCCGTTGCAGCGGATGCTGCCGCAGCCGCTGGAGGCTAAATCTTTCCCACTCCGAACAAAACTGCTTTCACTTTTTTAGCTAGATGGTTCTTCTACAGTATAAAATAATGTAAAATTGGCCAATCCGTAGCGGAAAAAGTCTGTATAGGAGTGATAATGGAAAACCAAGAAGGTCAACACAAACTTTTGGGGCAAATTTTAATCGCCAAAGGCCTAGTGACCGAGGCTCATGTTGAAGAAGCTTTGGAACTTCAGCAGGAATCAATGCTGCGAATCGGTGAGCAACTAGTCAAGATGGGAGCGATCGGTGATGCAGATGTAATTGAAGCTTTGTCAGAACAACTAAACATACCAATCTACAAAGTAGAAGATGTAGAAGAATTTCCCATGGATATAGTAGAACTCCTCACTTATCCCTACCTAAACGAGAATAAAATTTTACCAGTTAAATTCGACGAGGATGCAGGTGAGCTGAGTATCGTTCATCATGATCCGCTCAATATATTCATGGTAGATGATTTAGAGCACAAAACAGGCTATAAAATTAAATTTTTCATAGATGCTGAGAGTAATATCAACAAGGGATTAAAAACCTTAGCATCACTTGACACCTCAATGCTAGACACTGCGTCCAGTGAACTGGAAGGCATGGAACAAAGCGTCGACCGCACCAAAGACGATGCAATTGATCTAGGCGAAGCCGAGGGCCCGATTGTGCGTTTGGTAAATCTCATGATTACTACCGGAATCAATGAAGGTGCATCCGATATTCATGTTGAGCCGTCCAAAAAACGCCTCAGAATTCGCTACCGTTGTTCGGGAGTCCTCAGACAATTGATTCAAATACCAGATATTGTGCATCAGTTTCAGCCTGAGCTTATTTCGAGATTAAAATTGATGGCGAATATGGATATCTCAGAACGTCGACTACCACAAGACGGTCGTATCAAAGTAGCTGTTTCAAAAGGTAAGAATCTCGATATGCGTGTGAATACACTTCCGGTGCAAGGTGGCGAGAAAGTTTGTATGCGAATACTTGATTCCTCTGGTTTAAGTCTTGGCTTGGAGGATATTGGGTTTTCAAAACATACTCTTGCGATTTTTCAACGCAATTGCGTCAAACCTAATGGCATGATACTCATGACTGGGCCAACGGGCTCTGGAAAAACCACAACTCTGTATTCAGCTCTACATTACATAAGCACTCCGGAAATAAATATCTGTACAACCGAGGACCCAGTAGAGTACACAATTCCTGATTATAATCAGACAAACATCAAGTCTAATATCGGATTAACTTTCGCATCCGCACTACGCGCACTTTTAAGACAAGATCCCGACGTCATTTTGGTAGGAGAGATGCGAGACGAGGAAACTGCCACCATTGGGGTAGAGGCTGCAATGACGGGTCACCTTGTATTTTCTACACTTCATACGAACTCAGCCGCTGGAGCAGTGGGGCGATTGATCGACATGGGTGTTCCTGGATATATGGTAGCTTCCACATTACTTTGTGTGGTGGCACAAAGACTCGCTAGAACTTTGTGTCCAAACTGTAAGAAAAAAATACCCTTATTTCCTGAAGCTGCTAAGTTTGCTAAAAAAGTAAAAGCCAACGTAAAATATATCTACGGACCCGTTGGCTGTAAAAAGTGTAACGGAAGTGGATACAAAGGTCGTTCCGGTATACACGAAACTCTTGAGAATAACGCCGTCCTTCGCGATAGTATTGCTGCATCACAAGACGAGCATGGAATTGAAGAAAAACAACTGGAACTCGGCTTTATCAATCTCAGGGAAGACGGACTCATAAAAGTTCTTCAGGGGAAAATGGATGAAAGAGAGTTAAATAGAACAACTCGATAAAATAATTCTACTCAATCGTTTTTTTAGAGTAGAGTTGATGCATCTCCTTAGTCTTGTTCAGTCCTGCACAGTACAGTAGGTTTTTTCATAGTGACTTGAAAGATAACAATCTTCATATCTAGCGGAATTTTACTAGCAGAATTTGTTTGCTAGATCATAGGTATAATATAATACAGAACATTATGAGTTAAGATAGTGCATTAATCCAATTGAATGCACACACAGTCAATCTCACATTGTAATAGTTTTAACGTTCTAGGAGTTAATATGCCAGGTGGTGTTAGCAGCGAAGCTTTAATGTCTTTTTACAATACGCTCTCCATAGCTCTTAATGCTGGCGCCCCATTAATGCAGGCCATAACAGCTTTTCGTGAACAGAATACCAACGTGAAATTCGACAAGGTATTAGAAAGTATTGCTGCCGACCTTGGTTCAGGTAAACCGTTTTCAGAATCGGTTGAAAGATTTCCAAAAATCTTTCCTAATGATTTTCAATCATTGATAGCTGCTGGTGAAATGTCAGGCCAGCTAGATAAGCTGTTGCAGGAATATGTTGAATTTGCTGAGGGTCAAGAGAAATTGAAGGCAAAATTTAAGAGCGCTATGATGTATCCGGCAGCCATGGCTATCATCGCGGTGTGTGTAACCGTTGCACTAACTACCGTCATCTTTCCCAAATTCATCACCTCCTTGAATCTCAAAGAGGAAAACATGCCCGGGATAACTTTGTTTGTTCAAAATCTATCTCAGTTCCTGATGACTCGATACATTGAGATTGTTATCGGTCTAGGTATCATCGGTGGAGCCTTATGGTATGCAATCACCAAGACTCCACAGGGTGGCAAAATTTTCGATATTATTTGTTTTAACAGTCCAGTATTAGGTGACCTGTTGAAAAAATTCTTTGTATCGAGATTAGTACACACCCTTGCTTCACAGTTACGTGGCGGTGTGCCAGGTTTACAAGCTTTGCAAATCTGTTACCAGTCGATTAGCAATGGAGAATTTCGAAAGCTAATCACTGACATTATGGATGCTATCAAAGGTGGCGGTTCGTATACCGATG
>CAZRWM010000040.1:0-18017 GCA_964603885.1 uncultured bacterium | reverse complement strand
AATGTACTGCAGACCAAAAAGGTGGGAGAGGGTAAACAATAAGCCCTCAAGATTCATCTGACAGTAAGTTACCTGAACCTTACGATGAGTTATATAAGGTTTTATTTCTCCCCGAATTTCATAAATTTGTCGCATGATTACTCCTTTACTATTGATTTTTTGAGTACTTGTTTTAGATTGTTACAGTGTAGGTACTGAAGAGAGTTTTCTTAAGACCAGATCTTTCTGACCCTCTCAATCAAAAAATAGAACCCTGCAAAAGGTAACGACTTAATGAGACAAAGTAAGAAAGTCATGTTGGTTTTTGGCACCCGGCCAGAAGCAATCAAAATGTACCCCGTATACAAAGCTTTGAAAGCTCGGCCTAATAATTTTGATACTAGAGTATGTATTACAGGTCAGCACCGTGAAATGCTGTATCAAGTTATGGATTTATTCGAAATACAGGCTGATTATGACTTGGCTGTGATGAAGCCAGGGCAAGATTTATATGATGTTACATCCAATGTGCTGTTAGGTCTGAGAGATATTTACCGCCAAGAAAAACCTGATTTGGTTTTGGTTCATGGTGATACCACCACTACTTTTACTGCTTCCTTAGCAGCCTTTTACGAAAAGATTGAGGTAGGGCATGTGGAGGCTGGCTTGCGCACAGGTAATATTTTCAGCCCTTGGCCAGAAGAAATGAATCGTAAGCTCACCGGTGCAATTGCTAAATTTCATTTTGCGCCCACCGAACGAAATAAGCAAAATTTACTGAGTGAAGGAGTATCTGAAGATCAAATATTTGTTACTGGTAACACGGTGATTGATGCTTTACTTGAGGTAGAATCTAAGTTGAAAAATCAATCAGAAATACAGTCTACGGTTCTACAAACTTTGCAGGAGCAATCTTTACACTTCTGTGATGCTGAATGGTTTACAGATGATGATAGGAAGTTGATTCTGGTTACCGGCCATCGCCGCGAGAACTTTGGGGAGGGTATGCAACAAATTTGTCAGACCCTTAAATCAATTGCTATCGATTATCCTCATTATCGAATCGTATACCCAGTGCATTTGAACCCAAATGTACATGAGCCCGTATATTCATTACTAAGCGGAATCAATAATCTGTATCTCATCAAACCTCTAGATTATCTGCCATTTGTGGCTTTAATGACTAAGGCCCGCTTAATTTTAACTGACTCAGGCGGTATTCAAGAGGAGGCACCGGCATTGGGTGTGCCAGTCCTTGTAATGCGCGATACCACTGAACGACCAGAGGCTGTTGAAGCCGGTACCGCTAGGCTTGTAGGTACGAACCCTGAAAATATTCTAACAGCGGTTCAAGTGATACTAGCTGGAGATTACAATCCATTGCGCTACAAGGCTATAAATCCTTATGGGAATGGGGAGAGTGGATATAGACTTGTCAAATTGCTTAATCAACGATACCCTCGCCGAGTTCGCGATTTCGCTTGATTATAATTTAGTTGGAAGTTGAAATGGGTAATGGTAGAAAAATAATCGTTACGGGAGGTGCAGGCTTCATTGGATCTGCCGTAATCCGTCATTTAATAAAAAATACGAATAATCGGGTTCTAAATATAGATTCTTTAACATACGCAGGTAATCTATCTTCACTCAAGTGCATAAAAGGCGATCCTCGCTATTTTTTTTCCAATACTAATATTTGTAATCGTGAGGCAATGGACAATCTATTTTTAGAATTTCAGCCTGACATTGTGATGCATTTAGCAGCAGAGAGTCATGTGGATCGATCTATAGATGGGCCGGGCGAATTTATTCAAACAAATATCATTGGTACTTATACTTTGTTGGAAGCGTCTAAAAAATATTGGTCTAAGCTGGTAATTGAAAAACAGCAACAATTCCGTTTTCATCATGTGTCCACTGATGAGGTCTATGGTGATTTAGAGGGTACCCAGGGTCTGTTTACCGAGGAGACTCCTTATGCTCCCAGCTCACCTTACTCGGCATCCAAAGCGAGTTCTGATCACTTAGTTAGAGCTTGGTATCGCACTTATGGTTTACCAATCATCATTACTAATTGTTCTAATAACTATGGTCCTTATCATTTTCCAGAAAAGCTTATTCCGCATATGATTCTGAATGCACTATCTGGTAAGTTACTACCTGTATATGGAAAAGGGAACCAAGTGCGTGATTGGTTATATGTTGAAGATCATGCCCGAGCTTTATGCTTGGTTGCCGTAAAAGGCAAGATTGGTGAGACGTATAATATCGGCGGCTACAATGAAATGCAAAATATTGAAGTAGTTAACTCTATCTGTGAATTGATGGAGGAATTGAGTCCCGTTAGACCCTCTGGTGTTGGCCATTATAAAGACTTAATAACATATGTTAAAGATCGTCCTGGTCATGATCTGCGCTATGCTATCGATGCTAGCAAGATTGCTCGCAAATTGGGCTGGAAACCACAAGAATCTTTCGATACAGGATTACGTAAAACTGTCGAGTGGTATTTGAGTAATCGTGAATGGTGGCAAAGTGTGCTTGCAGGTGATTACCAATTGGAACGTATTGGGAATAAGTAGGGAGAATGAAATGAAGGGTATTGTACTGGCAGGTGGCTCTGGAACACGCTTGCACCCAATAACGAGGGGTATTTCTAAGCAGCTTTTGCCAATTTATGATAAGCCGATGATTTACTATCCATTGTCAGTATTGATGTTGGCTGGTATTCGCGAAATTTTGATCATCTCCACACCTCATGATTTACCAAATTTTAAGAAGCTATTGGGTGATGGCGACGACTTTGGTATACAGTTATCATATGCCGAGCAGCCTTCACCAGACGGGCTTGCCCAAGCTTTCATTATTGGTGAAAAATTCATTGGTGCTGATAATGTTAGTTTAATTTTAGGTGATAATATTTTTTATGGTTATGGATTTAGCGGTATCTTGAGGGAGGCTGTTGCCCGACAAACGGGTGCCACTGTTTTTGCCTATCATGTCATGAACCCTGAGCAGTTCGGTGTGGTGGATTTTGATAAGGAGGGTAAGGCTATTTCAATTGAGGAAAAGCCCAAAGATCCCAAATCCAATTTTGCGGTGACCGGTTTATATTTTTATGACAATCGGGTTGTCGAAATAGCTCAAAATATTCAACCGAGTTCTCGAGGCGAGTTAGAGATTACAGATGTCAATAATGTCTATCTTCAGAAGAATGAGCTTAATGTTAGTGTTATGGGTAGGGGTTTTGCTTGGCTAGATACTGGTAGCCATGATGCATTGATGGAAGCAGGTCATTACGTACAAACTATTGAGGCAAGACAAGGTTTAAAGATAGCTTGTTTGCAAGAGATTGCATGGCGAAAAGGTTGGTTGAAGGACGCTAAATTGAGAGAACAGGCAGAATTACTGAGTAAGACAGGATACGGTCAATACATGTATCAGCTTCTAAAGGAAGAAACTATCAGATGAAAGTTACAGAAACTCTGCTACCAGGCGTTCTAATTATTGAGCCAAAAGTATTTGGTGACAATAGAGGTTTCTTCAAAGAAACGTTCTCGATTGAGCGTTATCAGCAAATCGGTATTGATTTACCATTTGTACAAGATAATCATTCGCGCTCGCAATATGGAGTTTTGAGAGGGCTACATTTTCAGAAGACTCGACCACAAGGTAAGCTCGTGAGTTGCAGTTTTGGTAAGGTATACGACGTAGCGGTTGATATTGACCCGAGCTCGTCAACGTTTGGTAAATATGTGGGGGTAGAATTGAGCGATAATAACCATCTGCAATTTTGGGTTCCACCAGGTTATGCTCATGGATTCTGCGTCCTTTCTGAAGTGGCTGATTTTCAGTATAAGTGTACTGATTTTTATTTTCCTGAAGATGAAGGTGGGGTTATATGGAATGATTCCCTATTGGGAATCGAATGGCCGCTAGATAATCCTCAGATTTCCTTAAAGGATTATGGGTTACCTTTACTACAAGATCTGTAGTTTCGACTTGGGAATTATGGGAAGGAATTTGGTACGAGTATTGTTTTGCTAGTCAGAAATTAATTTTGGAGGCCAAGGGAATTGCGCAATCTTTTGATTAAATTAGAAAGGCTAAGATTGCACATTCATCTATAATTTACCTTTAATTTTTATACTGTATCGGACAAATGGAATATGTGCGGATTATTGTTTTCAACTGTTAATAATTTGAGTGAAGAGTCCATTAGGAACTCATTAAATTTAATGGCGCATCGTGGCCCTAATTATCAAGGTTTGGAGATGTCTGCTAAATATTCGATGGGGCATAACAGACTCTCGATAATAGACTTAGATGAACGATCTAATCAACCGTTTAAATATTTGTCATCTAAAATAGTTTTTAATGGGGAGATTTATAACTATTTGGAGTTAAAGGCTGAGCTTGTTAATGAAGGCTTAAAATTTACTACAAATTCTGATACCGAGGTATTGTGTGCTGCTCTATGGTATTGGGGTTCGGATGCATTAAAAAAATTTAATGGAATGTGGTCTTTTGTATTTGTTGATGAAGCAAGTGATACAGTAATCGTAGCTAGGGATAGATACGGTAAAAAGCCTCTTTATTATCACAAGGATATTAATGGCGTTATTTTTGCATCGGAAATGAAGGCGATATTTTCCTTGAAAAAGATCCCTCGAAGAGTTGACGCTAGTATGCTGTCCACGTATTTATTTATGAACCATTGGGATAATTCAAATCAAAATACGTTTTATCAAAACATAGATCAGGTTCAACCGGGTGAGACTATACAATTCAAATTAGGTAATGAATCAAACTGGTCGAGAGTTACTTTGACTGATTTATATGATGAAGAGAGTGTAAATCTTTTTGAGAAAAGTACTCTGGTTGAAAACATAAAAAATGCAGTAAAAATTAGATTACGAGCTGATGTTAAAACTGCTATATTTTTGTCCGGAGGTGTTGATAGTAGCATCATAGCAGGCTATGCAAAGGATTACTCTACCGTATTGCAATGGCTTACTGGTAACACACAAGCGGGTAATGATCTGGAGTATTCAAAGCAGGTAGCAGAGAAACTCAATGTGAAATTGAATATCGTGGATATTGCTTACGATGCGAATACAACTGAACGAATAAGACTAATGACGAGGAATTATGAATTACCAATAATCCATCTAGGTAATTCAGTTGCTATGAATAAAATGTATCAATCAGCTGCGGAACTGGGAATAAAAGTTGTTTTAGATGGAACTGGTGGAGATGAAATATTTGGCGGTTATTATGATTTTTATCAACGGTATTATTTTAATACAGTACTGAAAATCAAAGACGTCCGCGAAAGATGGCGGTATGTAGCGGGTATGTTATTTAGTGAGAATGTTCAATTAAAACGCTCACTAATAAATTTCGTCCTTTCCTCCATTAAATCATCTCTCGACATCGAATACAGTAGAGCGATTAAAAAAGCTGAAAAATATAAGTTTGTACATCCTTTAAATCCGAAAGGTGGTGACAACAACATAGGTTTGATAGATTTTATGAAGTATGATGCCATTAAAGGTAGGCTTCAAACATGGCTCAAGATGAATGACTCGAATAGTATGATGTATTCGGTGGAGGCAAGAAGTCCTTTGTTAGATGTCAGATTGTCTAAATATGTTAATTTACCCGTTAATATGATGTACTGTAACGGCTTTAATAAATTTAGATTGCGAGAGTGTTTACCGTCTAGTCTTCCAAACTCCATTTTTGAAAGAAGAGGTAAGCAAGGTTTTAGATTTAGAACAGATTATGTGTATGCACAAAATAAGTCACATATTGACTCATGTATTTCTAAATCAGAAATTATTCAGGATCTCATAGGCAAGACTAATCTTGAGTCCATATTAAGTTCTCGAGAAAATGCCTTGGCAATGAGACTTTATTCAATCGCTCTTTTAGAAAAAGAGTATCCATTTGATGTGGTCTGAAGTGTATAGTAAATATTCTTTAAACGCGATTTGCGTGGCTGGTATTGTTTTTAGAGAGCGCCCATCGGCGGTCTTTTTACCGCTGGCATTAGGATTATGTGAGGTAAGTATTCTTTTAATAATTTCTCAAATGATTGAGAGGTATTTCGGTAATTCAAAATCTTTAGAATTATTGAGCAAGATTTTCTCTCCTCTTGATATCAAATTATTAATTTTGATTCTTTTGCTACTTGCTATCGTGCGCATATTACTCTCTATAAATATTATTAAGTTTGCGCATCGATCAAGGATTATTCTCACTAATTGGTTTATATCTAATTTTACGTCTCTTTCTTTTGAGGATTATCTTGATTATGGTAGAGCTAAATTTCTTAAGATAATAATGTCAGAGGTTGATCAGTTGGTAGGGTTTTTTGTACTACCAATCATGAATGCTACTAGTGGTCTCATTAATATATTTTTAATAACGCTAGTTGTCATATTTTTGGCACCTAAAATTTACTTTTATACTTTATTCGCGCTAATTTTTTCTTTTACAGTGGCTTTTATCCTTGTAAGAAAGGCACTACTGAGTGGTGGGGGAGATAGGATAAGACTGAATGAAGAAAGACAGGCTAGCTCAATCGCTGTATATGATAACTTTCCTGAACTGAGAGTTTATAATGCATTCGATTTCTTTAAGATTTCTTTAAATAATTCGGTATCAGGACTTGCGAATACTCTTTCATCTTTAGGTGTCATTTCTACTTTTCCACGATTATTTATAGAATTTACTATTTATTTCGTATTTTCTATTTTACTTTATTGTCATACTTTGGGTTTAGATTTTCTTAAATATTTAGATATTAATAGCCTGATTTTAATGCTTTTTGCCTCAATGAGGTTGTTACCATATGGTCAGCAAGTTTTCAATGCGATGAGTCAATTAAGGTTTGGTATACATGCTATTGACGAATATGTTAATGGTTTAGAATCTATGAAAATGAGGTAGCCTTGTGATAAGTCAAGATCTACTCGAAATCAAAAACTTAAGCGTGTCATTGCAGGCTAGTAAGCTTATAAACTATTCCGACATGACATTAGACTTTAATAAGATTAATTTTCTTAAGGGAGAATCAGGTTGCGGGAAAACAATTTTACTGCAAATTATTTCAGGATTAAGAAATGTGTATACAGGCTCTGTTTTATTTTCTCTATCGGGTGAAGTTCTTCATCCAAGAGACCTAATTCGATCACAAAAGATAGCTTATGTGCAACAAGATAGTTCATTATTTGACCGTAATATTTTTGATAATATATTGATGGGAAGAGACATTTGCAAATCTGAAACTGTAAGGCTTCTAAAAAATTTAGAAATGGAGTTTTGTTTCAATAAATCGGGTTCTATTCTTGAGGAGTCACTTGGGTCAAGTGGGAACAAATTATCTGGCGGTCAGAAACAAAGAGTGGCGATAGCAAGGGCATTGATTGGCAATCCAAAAGTTTTAATATTAGATGAAGCAATGGCTAATTTAGATATTAAAAACACAATGTTAATTTTTGAATATCTCAAAACCTTGAAAGAAAATAGAATGATAATTTTCACTTCACATGATAGTGATGCTAACCAATATTGCGACGTAGAGATAGTCCTACAATGAAAGTACTGATCTTAAACGACACATCAATTCATGGTCATTATGGCTGTATTTCAGTGATGCATACTCTCAAGAGATTTATTGACGCTAAATTCTTTGAAGTGGACTTTTTTCCATGCGGTTTTTCATGGAAGAGATATCGACATCAAATTGAAAATCAGGGGTACACTCATTTGCTTATAAATGGTGAGGGTACTATTCATAATACTTCAGAACGGGTTGCGGGAAGGGATTTGCTTGAGGCTGTAAAATTAAAAATCCCAAAAAAAGTATTATTAAATTCCTCTTTCTACAAACTGCAGGCTTATGACTTAGATCTGCTATCGGAATTTAATTCTATCGCGGTTAGGGAGACAGTAAGTCACAATTTATTGAGAAATTTTGGTGTAGAATCTGTTTTTATTCCTGATCTATCTTTTTTTTATCGTACAGGTGAAAAAATTGGTAATAAGTCGTATCTCAGTCCCTTGAGAGACAAGAACACTTTAATTTTGGACTCAGTCAGAAGCAACGTTTCATTAAAGTTAGAGCATCTAGCGAAACAAGGTAATTTGGCCTTTTTGAGGATGGAGAAAAAACCGAGTTTATTCTTGCGTTTTTTAGCTAAAGTTAATAAGTTTTTATTACCTGACTTGGCATTTAGAGTCTTGACAAGGAAGAATATTTCATCAGCATCTGACTTAGATAAATTTTTGGAGCAGCTTCAATTTTACGATAGTCTTATAACAGGAAGATTTCACGGTTTAACTCATGGACTGAAATATTCTAATCGTTTTGCATATGTTGAGTCTAACACCCCTAAAATGAGTTGGATATTAAATGATATATTTGGAGTTGATTATGCAATGCCAGTATTAGATTTTAGTGAAGTGGAATGTATTCCATTTACTGAGATATCCAGAACTAAAGTAGAAACATATGTTGAGTTTGGCCTCCGGAACTTTGAAAAATTTATGGAGAATGCACTTGAATAGAACTCTAAGGTTGGTTAAGAAAATTTATCTTCATTTTTTTGGTAGAAGCTCAGTATCCAGTAAGAAGAAAAGTGATACTATTCATATTATAGGAGCTGGTCAGAGTGTACTGAAATCAATTGGATTAATAACTGATGATGATTTAGTTGTAGGTATGAATTTCTCAGCACTATTGCCAAATGTAACTTTCGATTATTATTTTGTAGATTGTTGTTCTTTTAAGCGCTATGGGACTACTCAGAAAATGCATACACTAGTTGGCAGCAAGGATATTCAGGCCTATCCTAGAAATCTCTTAGATAGCAGTAATAGTTTGATTCTAGGCCTATTTCTTTATGGTTTTAAATCGATCTACCGAGAGAAGACATTCAAGCTAAACTCTGATTTAATTGATTATAATAAAATCGCAGAGAGAGTTTTACTAGAATCTAGCCAGCGATTTATTAACATAGGTTCAACTGCTATAACCTGTATACAGCTTGGATATAAATTGAATATAAAAAACATAGTTCTTCACGGTATTGATCTTGGTGGTAGTTACTTCTTTGATAAAGTTGATTTTGAACACAATAGAAACCTAACACCTGATCAAGAGGATAAAGGTGGATACAATCAACGATATAGGAAGAAAGATGCGTTTAGCGAAAAGCCAAATATAAACTTGTCTAATCTAATTGTGGCGTTTCAAAGTGCTCTAGGTAGAAAAGGATATAATCTATACTTAGCTGTGCCAGAGGGTGCATTAGCTGGTAAATTACCAATATATAAACATGAGAAATAGAGCTGAAATTAACCTTCTCTTTCCTCGCAAAGGAGAAGTATGGTTTTACGGTTGTTTAGATCGACTTTTAAGCATAGCAAATATGCACACACGTAAAATGAAAAGGTTTACAATTTTGTCACTATTACACCTTTCGTCTTGTGACAAAATTATTACTAATCGATCGTGGAGTCCTGTACTAGAGATAATTAAACTAATACAACCTTCGATCAGAATTATACAGATTTCTGATGGATTATTGACTCTAGAGAATTTTTTTTCAAAGAAAAATAATCGTTATAAAGGTCTATATGTTGACACTTTTGATGAATCCTTGTTGTTTAACGATGATGGTATCGCCCGCCAATCGTCGAGTACATTGTACGATATTAATGCAGTCGAAGTACCTGACGGAAAGATTGAGTTTGAAAATGGTGTTTTTATTATTGGTAGAGATCCCATATTGAATAGCTCTATAGCGGCAATAATCGAAAGTATTCAGAAGTTCACATCCAAGCACTCTCATATGTCTTTCAAGATCTCTGCACCAAACACAAAGTTGGCAAAAAAAATTATCAATAAATCGGGTCTTCATGAAGTTGACTGGAGTACTACCCACCCTTACTCAACGCTTTTAATCTTAGGTCCCTCTACTTTTTCAATAGTAAAAGGACTTGAAGGTTATGTTTGCCTGGAAATGGATTGTTATAGACATAGTATATTTAAGGCAAAACTCAACTTCAACTCTCGTAAAAATTATTTTCGTATTTACAGTAAGGCTAAAGTCATTACATTAGATCTTCAGAGAGAAGGTCAAACGACTTTAGAGGTATTAGATACACATCTTTTATTTAGATACTTTCTAGGAGATTTAAGGGAGTTGGCACTAGGTGTTATGCGTAATATCAAATGAATACCGACCCAGACCCGGTGGTGCCGGAATAATCGCAGATATTTTCTGTAAGGATATGAGTGCGCAAATTATCTCGCCACTTTATTCTAATACACTTACTTTCAAATACGGTTTCAGGATAGCAAAATACTTTTGGATTATTGAACTAACGGTCAGAGCATTTTTTGTATCCAAGAAAGCTTCATTATTGATAAATGATTTTGGCGGTCTTATATCTATTTTTTTGGCCTCATTTGGAAGGCTACACAAGTTCAATACCATATTTTTCTTACATCATGGATTACAATCTGAGGGAAATGGAAAATTCCAAAATTTTAAGACTATCATTCTTTACAAGATACTTTCTGCAGAAACTATAACTAACATATTTGTTTCTAATTATATTCGTGAAGAGATTCATAGAGAGTCAGGTTTGTGGGGCGAGGCATTCTACTTTCCTCTTCTGGAATATCGCGGAGTAGCTTCCACTGATAAAACATCTACAAAGAATTTTTTACGACAAAAACTCAATTTAAGTCGGGGCCTAAAATTGGTCATAGCTACAAGAATTACGAAAGAAAAATTTCCACTAGAGTCGATCGATTTTTTAGAGGGTTTATCTAGTATTTTAGGTAAGATTCAAGTAAACGTATATGGGAGTGGTAATAATGCATATATGAATAGAATAGAAAAACGCGTGGATTTATCGAAGCACCCTATAAACTTAGAGTTTGTGGGACTAGCAAAAAGAGAAAGAGTCATAGATGCAATGAGATTATCGACAGGTGTATTTAATCCTTCTAAGCTCAGAGAAGCCCTTCCAACCGTTGGGTTGGAGGCAGCTTTAACCTTAGGTGTGTATATACATTACAAGGGTTATGGACACCATGAAGCTAACTCGTTCAATTCTGCACCTGTGTTTTCAGCGGACAGTTGGACTTTTAACGAAGGTGTCAGACTTGCAGATTTACTACTGAAGTGGGAGAAATCGGATATCAATATCAAGAGTTTAAATCCTTCCCATGAAATTAGCCGATTAAAGGCCTATTTTCAATGAATGCGTTACTAGGGTTTTTGTCAATAGTTCCTTTCTCTATTAAAATTCCTTTACTTGGCGTCGGATTACCATACATATTTTTGCCCTGTATCCTAAAAAGACTGGGTTACCTTCTGGCTTTCAGCCTTATACTCATAATCGTTTTTTACAATGGTTTCTTTGCACGTGATCTAAGTGTATTTAAAAATATATTCATATGGAGTTTGGGTGTCTTATTTTTTGGTTATATCGTTATTAATAAGGCGCCGATTAAGCGTTTTCTCATAATCATTTCCACTACATCTCTGATTCTATATCTATTTGGATGGGTATTGGATTTTCCTAACACTCTGGCTTTTGATCGAGAAACACATGAGGGCGTGCCAATCTTTTTATCAGTTAAAGGTGAATCAACTGGTGATTTAATACTCAGTGCTACCGATCCAAATATGCTTGTTTTTGTATTGACGATGATTTTTCTCTTCAACCAGCATAGAGGCAGCCTAATATCCGTTGGGTGTCTTTTTTTGATGTCTATTTTAGCTCAGAGTACATTTTTTATGGGTTTTTCAATACTGTTAATGGTTATTTTTGTGAGTAAAAGATTGAGTTTTCAACCGTGGTATAAGCTGATACTGATATCGATATTAATATTTGTTGTACTCTTAATTCCTTTTTACTTTGGCTTCCAATTCAATGTCAGGTTTTTCGTATGGTCCGCTTATTTTAATGAGATCTTTAATAATCCGGCCTTTTTTTATAACACGGCATTAAATGCCAAACTTTTTGCCTCAACTAACGATTTTCTGAACATAGATCCCCACAATACATTTATTGATATGTATGTTTTTGGCGGTGTTCCACTTCTTTTGCTTTACACTTACGCGATATGGCGTGCAAGTCTTTTGGTTAAATTAAAAGTTTCTAGATTTGTAATTTTTGTAGTCCTTATTTTTTCTCAATTTTCATTAAGCTTAGGACATTCTCCAATAGTTGGCTTCTATATTGCGGCAATGGTTTATACTTTTAAATATTCAAAAGGTCTCTATGATAATTAACATCTCTGCAAGTGGTAACAGCGGGCAACCCTTTGCTGCCAGCAAATATGCTTCATTTTTGTCATCCAAAGGCTTAATTTCTAAAAATATTTACTTAAAAAATCAAGGTTTAATAAATCGGTTAAGAGTTATTTTTTATTTGTTCACTCTAAAGCTTGAGGAAGATCGAAAGTATGTAATTCATCTGGGATTAGAATCACTTTTCCCAATTATTTTTAGATACTATAGAAATACTATATTTGTAAATCATGGTATTCCATATTTCTCGAATAAATATTCGATCTACAAATGTTTATACATAATTTTGTTGCGATTAGGTAGGTTAAGAGGTAACAGAATAGGTAGTGTTAATTCCAGCCAGTGTAAAACTTTTTCTGGGTCATTCGTTTTTAATAATGAAATTAATCGAGAAGGTTTACCGCAACTGATTGAAAACAAGAGAAAACTTCAAACATTCGGGTTTGTCGGCGGTGCTAGTGGGCAAAAAAATAATCTCGTATTAATGACTGTAATTGAAAGAAACGAACATATTTTTTTCTACCATCTATCGCAATCTCCAATCAAACAATTTCAGAAATTTTCAAATTATATATGGTTAGATGCTACAGAGAGAACGGCTTTCTTCAGTAAAATAGACTGTATTCTAATACCCAGTCTTTATGAATCTTATTGCCTTGTAGCCTATGAGGCAGCTTACTGCGGGATTTTAGTTCTTCACTCTGGCGCTGATGCTCTATCAAATTTACCATTTGGAAAGACTATTGTTGAAAATTGTCCTATTCGATGGTCGCGAGAGGTTGAAGGACTTTATGATACTGAGATTGAAGTGTTTAGTTACTCACAGCCGGCCAGTGTTTACGAAGCTAATCTTTTATTGGTGAATACGGAGGCACGATGATTTTTCGTTTTTTGCGTTCATCTATTTATCTCAAATATCGCCGTTTGGTGTCTCAATATTTTCTCAGATTTTTATTTGCTAATTCGGGTAGAAAATGTCTGATAGAGCCACCATTATTTATTGAATATGAGCGAATCGAGGTAGGAGAGAACTTTCGATTATGGCCGAATGCCAGAATTGAAGCCCTTGATTCTTATCGAGGATTAAAATTAAACGGTAGAATTATTATAGGTAATAATGTTAGTTTTCAGCAGGATGCTCATGTTGTGGCTGCAAGTCTCATGAAAATAGGTAATGATGTAACTTTTGGACCACGTGTGACAATTTTGGATAATGGTCATACATATGACGATTCAAATATATTGAATGGTCAATTGGTAGTCGAGCCAGTTGAGATTGGTGATAGTAGTTTTCTAGGTGCTGGAGTAGTAATACTTCCAGGTACGAAGATAGGTAAAGGGTGTATAGTTGGGGCAAACTCGGTTGTAAAAGGCTCTTTTGCAGCTAATTCTGTGATTGTCGGCTCGCCAGCTAAAGTTGTTAAAAAAAACGTATATTAGGATGTATTATGACGGTGTTAGTTACAGGTGGGGCGGGTTTCATAGGCAGTAAATTATGCCTAGGTTTAGTTAATGAAGGTTACCAAGTAATCTGTTTAGACAATTTAATGCCTCAAATTCACGGAACTCAATCATTTCCTCCTGCATTAGTTCAAGAATCCTCAATAAAGTGCGTGAAAGGTGATGTGAGAGATTTAGCTTGCCTTAATCAAGTCCTAGAAGGAGTTGAATGTGTTTTTCACTTGGCTTCGGAGACAGGAACTGGACAGTCTATGTATTCCTATGAGAAGTATACAAGTGTTAATTGTGGCGGAACGGGCGCCTTGTTAGAGGCGATAGGTCGTAAAGATGGAAGTATACGAAGACTGATTTTGTCGTCTTCCAGGTCTGTTTATGGGGAAGGTGAATATTGGTGCGAAACGTGCCAAGTTGATGTAAAAGGTTCCAGAAATTATGAGTTAATAGCGCAAGGTCAATTTGATCCTATTCATCACTGTGGAACTGTGCTAAAGCCTAAATCAACAAGGGAAAAATGCACTAAAGATCCTCTGTCTTATTATGCGGTAACTAAGTCTTTTCAAGAGGAAGCTGTAATATCGGCTTCCGAAACTTTAAATTTTGAGTATCAAATATTTAGATTTCAAAATGTATACGGACCTGGTCAGTCTTTGTCAAACCCATACACCGGAATCTTATCTATTTTTTCGACGCAAATAAGAAATGGTCAAAAAATAAATATTTTTGAAGATGGAAACGAAAGTCGAGATTTTGTGTACATTGATGATGTTGTTGAATTTCTGTTGAAGTCAGTAGAGATTAATACTAATAAGCCTATTCTTAATATCGGTAGTGGTGTGAGCACCTCAGTTCTAGATGTTGCTAAGTCACTCTATCTAGCTTTTGATGCTAAAGCAAATTATGAAATTTCAGGTATAGTTAGAAAAGGCGATATTCGACATAATTATGCAAACTTAGATAATCTCCTTGAAACCTATGGTCCTTACTCTTTCACAGATTTCAATGTAGGGATCAACAGATTTTCGAAATGGGTTCTAAAACAACCGATCTCAAAATCTAAATATGAAGAGAGCTTGAGGGAACTTGAGTCCAAAGGTCTTTTGGTTGAGAATGAATAAGCATAAAAAAAAAATTCTTTTTATCGGAGTAGGCTTTTTCCAATATGATAAATACATAATTGAGGCATTGAAGAATATCGGTTATGAAGTATTTTACTTTCGCATGGGTAAAACATGGCTTGATAGATGCACTGGCAATTTTCTTCTGAAATACAAAAATTTCCGTTTAAGAAAATATCTGAGATATAAACAATTCGATACAATTATTTGTATAAAAGGGAATTTTCTTGATAGGCAAACGCTTTCAATTATTCAGTCTTTACCGGTAAATAAATCTCTGTATTTGTGGGATAGCGTTATTAGAGATTCAAATGCAAAAATCATACATATTTATTTTGACAATGTTTTTAGCTTTGATCGGAAAGATTGCGAGGCATATTCCTTTAGGTTATTACCTTTGTTCTACATCGATCGAAAAAATAAATTTCCTGTAGCGGTGAATAAGAAAAGAATATTTTTTTTAGGCACATCTCATAGTGTTAGGATGGATAAAATTTTAGTCTTGGCTGAGAGTTTAAGTTTAGAATTTACATTAGACATAAATTTAGTTGTCAGTAAGTTAAACTGGCTATCAAAACTTGGTCGTGGAAAGTACATAACTTGTCGAAGATGGAGTTATATGAAATACCTGAATCATTTAACACAAGCAGACATTATAATTGATGTAAATCATCCAGATCAGTCGGGACTAACGATGCGGACGATTGAAGCGCTGGGAATGGGAAAAAATCTAATAACAACAAATCCAGAGATCAAGAATTATTATTTTTATGAGCCTGAAAGAATTCTAATATGGGATAGAGAAATCACTGCGCAGGTTGTAAAGAATAAGTTTCTAAGTGATCCCACATTTCCTAAAGATGAGATGAGAAAAGATATAAGCTTACTAAATCTAAAGAATTGGGTTAAATATCTAACTCTAGATGAACCTTTGCCCGAATTTCTTCTTTCTAATGATTTGTCCGCGGTGTAATTTAACATACAGCGATATAATCCAAAGTTGTAAAATGGTTGGCGACTAGTCGTTATACTTGAATGTAGAGTCTGTCTAGTATTAATAGTATCCTGGGGAGTAATTACTCTAGATCTTGATGAGGTTTATATAGATGGATGATGAAATAAATTTTAGAGAATGTTTTTTAATGATTTGGAAGCGTAAGCTACTTGTTAGTTTTTTTACTAGTGTCATAGCTTTCATAACTGTTATATACGTAATTAATGTGCCAAATTTCTATATATCTAAGGCGATTTTCTTGCCTCCTAAATCGGGAAAATCAGGCATGTCAAGCATGTTATCTCAAATATCATCAATTCCCTTTTTATCAGCTATAGGGGGGTCTAGCGATGTTACCGCCGATTCTTTAGAGGTACTGAAGGCTTACTTGAGTAAAAAAGGTAATCTTTGGAGGGTTATTAACAAATTTGATTTACAAAAGCATTATAATTTAGGCACGCGATTCAAATCAGATTTGGAGCACATTTATCTTAATTCGTTGAACATATCTAAAAGTAAAAAGTCTGGTATCGTAACTATATCGTTCGAGTCCACTGAGCCCTTGTTAGCTAGAGATATTGTAAATTATAATCTTGAGTTACTTTCTGAGATTAGTAGAACAACAGTCATTACTGAAAATCAAAAGAAGAAAGTGTTTCTGGAGGGAAGACTGAAAAAAGCTGAAAATGATCTACAAAAAATTGAAGAGAAAATTAAAAAATATGAGGAAGAACATCAGGTTTTGTCAATAGATAGTCAAGCTAAAGCAACTATTGATGCAGCTTCTCAGTTACAAGCAGAAATTATAGTTAATCGAGTTAAATTAAAGGTCAAAACTGAATTGGGTATTCATGATAGTCACCCAGAAATAAAAGCACTCAAATTAGAGATTGAAGCTTTAGAAAAGCAGGTAAAACAAATAGAAGATGGAGGACTGGTTTCTGAAAGTTTTCTGGATGATGCAGATCGGTCCAAGGGGCTCACATATGTGCCACTAAATAAGATTCCCTCACTAAAGCTAGATTTAGAGCGCTTGATGCGACAGAAGGCTATTCAGCAGGAGATTTTTAAGGTACTAGCCAAAGAGAGTGAGTTAGCAAAAATAGAAGCTTCGAAAGATCAGGAAATTATTGAAGTTATTGAATGGGCTCATACTCCTGAGAGAAAGTCCAAACCAAAACGAGCGCTGATTTGTATTGTGGCTACTTTGGCAGCTTTTTTCGTGGCTTGTTTTTTCGTATTAGCTCGAGATGCTTGGTATAACACTGAGCCAGCAGTTGAAACAAGTTAAGCATTTTGATTGTCTTTTTGTATTATAAGCTCAGCATTGAATAGGGTTCACTAGCAGTTTCCAAATAGTAACTTGCCAAAATTTGCTAAATAAATATAATGTGCCTAACGAGGGACGAGGACTAGTGGCGCACAGAGATTCACTTATGCGATTTAAAGTTCAGCATGCAGTGCTGGATACAGTGCTTTTCGCTGCAGGATTTTTACTCTATTTACTGGCTAATCTTGGTAGTATTTCAGTCATCAAATTTATACCGTATGCGGTAACTACGCTGTTTATATGGCAGGTCACCATCTATGCGTTTGGTGGGTATGACTATAATCGTATCTTCAAAATTTCTCACAATTTTCGATTAATGTTTGTTTCTTGCCTTGTTGCTGTAATAACAACTACGGTTTTCAGTTACGTTTATCCGGCTCAATTCAAAGCGTTTACCTTGCATTACATTACCTTGATTTTTGTTTCTGTGTTTTATCTAGTAAGACTGGCATTCACCAAAGTCGTAAGTGCCAGATTACCTCAAAAGAATATTTTGATATACGGTGCAGGATGGGCTGGTGCGGAGTTGTTGCGTGAATTCGGTCAGCATGAGTATTTGAAGTTTAATACTGTGGGCTTTATTGATGATGACCCTACTAAGACTTACAAGCGTTTCGAAGGACTGCCTGTGCTGGGTAGCCATGAAGACATCTTCAAAGTCGTGGATAATTACGACATAGATGCAGTGATTTTTGCGATAACCAAAAAACGTAAAGACTGGGTATTATTTACAAAGTCTGAGCTTGAAGAGAAAGATGTAGATACTGTTGAAATGCCTGATATTTATGAAAATATTA
>CAZRWM010000039.1:0-19078 GCA_964603885.1 uncultured bacterium | reverse complement strand
GTCCGAATAATCGATAGGTCCAGGGGAATTTGTGCATGGCGGGAGTGTTTCGCATACAATTTTCGGTATATTCGTTACCAGCTTCCATTATTGTTAATGTATTTATAGTGAACTTTGCGAACTGTTGACGGAAAGTTTCCTTTATTATTTCCCATTCATTGGAAAAAATTTTTTCATAAGCGGGTAAGTTGAAAAACTGTAGCCCCGAGTGGACTTGTAAATTAAATATTTGAGTAATGAACTGGCCTAATTCTTTAGGATCGTTTGAAATCAATAGTTTGACTTTTGAGTTGCAAAACGCCGGTCGCATGTCGCGCTCTCTAACTGCCTGTTCTAAAACTTTATAAGTAGGTTCAACTATAACGATGCTTATATCTGGGTGTTTTTCCAAAAGAAACTCTACATGATGAAGCAATCCTATTCCGTATACTATAGTCAGCCTTTTAGGGTCGAAACCCATTTTCTCATATATTTTTTCACACTCCTTATTAACGTTGTAATTTGAGTGCAGTGTACTTTTACCGCCCGAGTGCGAGACTCTCATATTGGCTAGATTAGTTTTAGTTCTTAGGATTTCTATTTCATGAATTCGTCGGTCTTTCGCGGATCGGTTTGATAAAGTCTGATATAAATCAGGGGATATGTCTCTGAGGTATTCAAACTTGAAAGAGCTCATTAAACCTTTATCCCTTTTAGCTCCTCTGCAAATAGTGGAATTTGTTCGAGCATTTTCTGTAAAATTGGTTGAAGTTCATATTCCAGCAAATCGCTGAATGCAGTGAAATCTGAGTTGCTATGAGCCTCGAGTATTTCATTGAGAATTTCGGAAAGTCGGATGCCACTTTTGATGAATTCTCCCTCTTCATTGATACTATCGCCATAAACCGATAAGGCACCGTTGAATATTGTCGTAAACCATTGAATGCCATCGGTAGCTACGATAAATTCATCCATAGCTTCACTGATTTTATCTTGCGATAGATCGGTAATGCAGGTTCCTATAGTTTTTATAATTTGTGGGAGCATCTCTAAGCTATCTTGAAGTCCACTCAAAACTAATTCATGGGGGGCGCATGAGTTGATAGATAAATTTTGAATCTGACTTATGGGGAATTGAGCAAACTCATTTTCCTGTTCATCACTTAAATTGATTTGGTTAACTTGTATTTGGGTTAAAACGTGACCCGATTTACTTAGAATCCGCTCCTCGATTGTTTTAACAAGTTCTTGTAATGTTTGAATATTGTTTGTATCAATATTAATTTTATTTTGATTAACTAGAATTTCCATGATTTTAGTCTAAAATCCCCCAGCCTGTGTTAGCGCACTCGATTGTTCCTGCAGTTTAGCAAGAGAGGTTTCCATGTTAGTGAATGTCTGTAGTAATGTTTCTTGATATTTAAGCAGATTCCTATTCTTAAAGAGTATGTCGGCTTGTATGTTACCAATTTCGATATCTATTAATGAAGCTGAAGGTGAGTCAGCTCTGCCAGCCTTTCGAGTAAGAATACCATTATATTCAGTATATTCGCGTAAATCGAGTTTGAATCTCTCTGCTAAACCAACTTTCTTATCAGAATCTTCCTCGCTTATTTTTTCTGAATTAAAAAGTAATCGAACGCTTTCCATATTTTGGTCGAGTGCATCAGTGAATTTGGTTTCATCGTGAATTACTAATTTACCAACCTTCGTTTGATCTTTATTTGAGCCAACCTTACCTGTACTTATGCCAATCTCATTCAAACCACTAAATTGTCCTGTGTTTTCAACGATAGAATAACTAATGCTTCTAAGCTTGTTGTATAAGCCTTGTAATAAAGAATCGCTTGACAGAATTTGTTCCCTCATACTGTTTTCACGTTCGTCAATTTCTTCCGGACTCATGGACTCAAGTTCATCCTTGTTCAAGCCTTTTAACTTAAAATCGCGCTCTGCGTTTACTTTGTTATAAATAAGCTCGATGGCAGAATTAAATTTTTCTACGAAGTCCTCAACCTTTGTACGAGTATTATCTGTATCAAAATCTATTTCTAATTTTGTAGAACCTGTATTTTTTAATTCGAAATTAAGTTCACTTATTACATCATTGAAAGAGTTGGTGCTGCGGCTTACACTCAATCCGTCAATCGTAAATTGAGCATCCTGAGCAACCTGTAACTCGTTTGCTCCTCCACTCACAAGACCCAAATCGGCAAAAATTGTTCCAGTATCGTCAACTAGAGTCATATTGTTACCTGCTCCGGTAACTGTACTTTCTAGAATTATTCGATTATCAATAATCTCTGCATTAACATTTGTGGTGCTTGCTATGCTGTTGATGGAGTCTCTAAGTTGTCCCAGATTAGTATTCTCGCCGAGGATTAAAGATGTTCCATTGATTGATATGCTTGCTTCACTGGCGGTGACAACAGCATCGATTCCGGACTGCTGATTACTTGCAATTTTGTTTGCCTTGGCTAGTTGAGTTACCGCTATTTCGTACGTGGCAGGTGTCGAATCTGTTGTGGGTGTCACTTTAATAATGTCTTCAGTGCTAAATGTAGCTTTTTTCTGATTAAATGTTGAATTTAATGATAATTGTAGTAGAGAATCCTCGACGGCGAAAACTGCAGAGTTTACCGACTGGTATTCCTCTTTTTTTATTCGAAGTTCATGTTGTTTTACTTCTTGGGCCTGTATGGGAATCTTTTGCCGAGCTGTCATCGCGTCGACAAGTTGGGCTGAATCAATTCCGGACAGTAGCCCGGTAGACAATGCTAAACCTGATTGTGCTTCCATGATTCCTCCTTAGTGTGCCAACCTGTATTTATCTATGATATTAAAATAGGAGTAATGTTTTTAGCCGAGTCCAATCACCGCTTATAAAAGAGTATCGGCTCATTGCTACAAGGAAATTAGCATTTTGTCATTTTTTTTGTTTTTTTTTTGATTGTTTATGTCTTTTATTGTCTCTTTTCGTCGAGTCAAATCAAAAAGAACAAGTTGATAAGCTGCTCTTCATAAAAACTTAGCATGTGAAATACGATAGGTATTTTATGATCCGGTGTTCTTTGAGAATAATTACCCTCATAATTTCTTTCAGTTCCTTTGCATATTCATCTCAGCCTCGCTTTTCCTCGCAGGAAATCAGCAAGATTAAGCAGATTATGCATGAGATGGCTAGTATAGTTGAAGATAATCATGAAGAAGTTTTGGAGTTAGAGGATGTTTTATCACACTCATCCACTAACTTAAGAAAGTCTCGTACGAAAGAAAAATTAAGACGCAAAATGAATTCGATGAGAGCTAGATTAAAGGATCTGAGAACGATTAGATCGCAATTCGCAGTAGTAAACTCTTTGAAGGAGTTCGTTATTGGAGTAGATGATCGAATAAAGGTTATCGAAGACAATTTAGTGATTATCGAGAAAGTTCATTTTCCAGTTTTAATGGAATCTAAGAATGAGGCCGAAGATGACGATTATCCAACCTTTATAAATCCTGGTGATCCACGTTATGAGCTCGATGAGGACCAGGAGAAATTAGCTCGGTCAATAAAAAAAACCAGAAATTTAATGTCTCTAAGAGCTAGTAGAGAGCCACTGAATGATGAGTTTTCAAGTTTTGTTGACGAGGTTGATTCTAACTTGAAAGATGAAAATAAGCCTGTAAAGAGACTTACTCCTGTTTTGGGTAGAAATACTTTAGATCAGTTTCATGAGCAATTGGAGGAGGCTCAGCGCCGTGATCCCACTTTTGATTGGAATGATCAGCGAAAAGATAAGGATTTTAGTGACTTTTTTGTTCAGGTCGAGCGTATGAATCATCAAACTAGTGAGGGTAAAAAAGTAGTTCTCGGTAAATCTGAAATTGATAGTCCTGAGGGAGCACGTTCTCGCAAAAGTTTCGATGATTTAGTCGTTCAAATGTCACAGAACGCCACAAAGTGGAAGGGTCATAAGGTTGTATTAGAAACTTTAGGTAAGAGAGCAAAAATTAAGGGCATCAACGCATACTTGAACGAAACGAAGATGGATGGTCATAACGTTGCCAAAAAGGATTTTGGAACCTTTTATCAAGAGATGCAACCTATTCATTCGGAAGTTATTCTTTCCTATCAAAAAGGTATAATCAAAGAAGGCTCTCAACCACAAAATATTGTGCTTAAGAAGGAAACTCTTGCTTGGGTTGAGGATGATCAAGATTATTTGAGGAAATTGCGTAATCAGCGAATTTTTGAGCAAGCAGCCCAATACTATGAGGGTGAAAAATTATTAGCTGAGCGTACTATGAGAAGAACAAAGCAGCGAGTCTTTGCTGAAGGCGAATTTCGAACGGGACTTAACCAGACGGAAATATACATGGAGAGAACTCAGGACTTGGAAGACCACAGTTACCAGGTTAGTGCCGATACCGATTTTTTTACTGAGAGTGATTCTCCGATGGCCCATCAAGTTGGACCAGCTCAGAAGCCGAGATTAGTTCAGCATAGGTTAAGTGATGAGAAAACTTTAGTTCCAGTCACAGTTCAGCTGATGGATGAAGATCAGGTTCCACATCGAAATGTACCTTTACATTTCGAACTAGTAATGCCCGAAGATGCCCCAAAAGTGAAGGGTCTGATACTAGAGGGAGAGGAAGGGGACCCACTAAAGTTTTCACGATCTACTGATCACAATGGAGAGGCCACCATTCATCTGTTGATGACTTTATACAATCGCGAGATAGAGGTACATCGCGAAATTGTGCAACGAAATAAAGGCGTGGTTTGCAAAGTTCATGTGAAGCTTATTTAATGGTAGCGATTTAAGCAGCTTTGATAGAATGATAGTAGGACGTGAAACCACAACTTACGCATTTAATCTGATGAGCTTGGGCATGCTTCATATTCTGTTTGTTAACCTTGATCATTTGACCTTTCTCACATACAGGACATATCATACTCGAATCCTTTGATCACTCATTAACTCATGGATCGACACCTTAAGGTGATTGGTGAATAAAATGTGGAAAAAATTCCTTTTATGGATTGTAACCATTTGTATAGGTACCTTCATTTTGTATTACACGAGTTCGCGAGCGATTGAGTCGGAGAGAGAGTTTTTTCATTCTCTTTTTCTTAAAAGTAATCGTGATGTAGGCATACTAGTTGCACGACAAATTTCTGCCGAGCTGCGGCAAGTGCGTAAACGTATGGAAGGGTTCTCTAGATATATTTTAAAGGAGGATTTTAATCAAAAAAAAGTTCGAGAATACTTTCGCTACAATTTTGAGAGCGACGAAGTCATAGCGGGAGTTAGACTCCATCAAAAGCCAAAAGATTTTAGAAAGTTGATTAATGAATCAGAACACAAATTTATTGATTATCATAATTTGCAATTTCCTATGGCCCGAGATTCATTCATCCTAGGAAAATCTCTTAGTCTTCAAAAAGTTTATGGTAAGCGAAAGGATTACTTTAGCGAACCTTTTAGCAGTAGAGAAAAATTTTATATATCATGGATTCAGGTCTTGAGCGAACGTAGAAAAAAATTATATCCAGGTATCCTAGAAGCTAAAGTTTCGCTCGAAACTTTATTTAATTTTGCTTCGGGAGTAGTACGTTCGAAAGGCGGTCATATTTTATTAATTGATAAGCAGGGTCGCGTTATGTTGCCTCGGGATGGGGGTTGGTCTCTAACAAGTAAAGATTTGTTTAGAATTAAAAGGGCCAAGCAGGGTGGATTCGAAAGATATGTTGGAGGAGAAAGAGAGTTGCTTTCCTTCTGCTCATTGAAATTAGTTGACAGAATAACTCTACCCGATTGGTACGTAATTGTAGTCGAAGATCCAAAAGAACTGCAGAAAGTGACCAACCGTTTACGCTGGAATATGCTTACAATTATGGCCGTAGGTGTTCTCGCCTTGATGGTCCTGGCAAGATTAATAATTTTTCGTTAGCAGCCCATGATTTTGAGGTGGTTGTCAATACTCCTGCAATTGTGCTCGTTCGTTTTCTTGCAATGGGTTAATCACGGGGCGTCACTTGATTTGAATAATCCCGGTAAATCCTCGTCAAGTTTGAGTCATTTCCATAGCCAAAAAGAAGTGTTATTTGAAATTATTAATCCTGCTTTAGTGTATGGTCGATTTAAGGAAGATCTCAATTTAGCTCTTACAAATCAAGGGTACTGTCTCGCTGGTGGGATTGATCGTACTGGTGTTTTTGAAGCAAGTGTTGAGTTCTTAAAACCGAAGACATCTTTTTCTCTCGATTTGTTTGGTCGAGGTGAGTATAAATTCGAGATCTATAACCCTCATCAAGGTTGGGATGTTATTCAAGTTGAAGCAAAAAAAAAATTCAATTGGCAAAAAATTGAATTTAATATGTTTCAAGCTGTTGGAAATATGAGGTATAGAGTTAGTCTCAAGGGTGACCAAGCCTTGTTTTGTAAATTAATGGGTCCGGAAATAATACCACTGGATAGTCACTGGCCTATGGTAATTTCTACTGACCCAATGAGAACAACTAGTGGATATTGGGCCGGTACCATAGGTGTAAATATTGAGGCTGAATATCTTTTTTTGGAGCTAGATCGTCAACAGAGAAGACTTTTACTGCAGCAGGCAAAAGTAGACGGCTTTAATAGCATCCGCTTGCATAAGTTAACTCGATTAATTCAATCCATAGATTTTAATTCTTACTTTGAAGATACCCTTCAGGATTTTCTAGATGACTTAGCAGGTTTTGGATTTACTTTATCTTTGGATATTCTATCTTGGCCCTTAAAGACGACTTTAAGTACCGGTGAACTAATTGAAGACGGATGGAAACAATGGGCTTACGTCTCGTCTGAACTTCACAATAGAATTTATCAAATTATTGATTGGCTGAGTGGTTTTTATTTATATGCTAGGCCTCTGTTCAAGAGTGAGAAATTAATAGGAATCTGCCTTTTTAACGAGAATTCACTATATGCGGAAATTCCTAAAAATCTTCTTTCTAAGCCAAAAGATCGCTGTAAAACTATGCTGAGAGTAGGTTCAGCATTCAGAAATGTTTTACGTAAAAAAGGTTATTCAGGGCGTATATTTCTATCTAATTATCAATTATATGGCGAAGATCAAATTTGTAATATGCGATTTTCTAAATCTCTAGACCGACATATATATTTTGATTATCCACAATTGAACTATAGAAGGGTCAAAGTCGGTGGTCGTAGCCCACTAGAATTTTTAAATTATTGGAAAGCTTTTTATCGCAAATTATTTCAAGGGGCTTCCGAGCGTTGGATATCCGAAATTAATCTACCCTGGCCAAATCAATTCATGCATGAAGTCCTTCCAATTATCCTTACACTTCATAAAGAAAAAAAACTCAATGGATTATGGTTCTATGATTATCGACTGAGGTCGCCGGATTTTCATCTTGGTGGACCCTTCGGTATACAACGCTTTCGCTCCGTGATCGAGCCATTGGGTTGGTTTAAGTCTTTTCTAAATGAACCCTATGAAATTGAGTATAAGAATATGACACTAGATATCAAGTCTGATGGAGGATCGATTACATGCTTTCTGAGAGGGCATCCAATCAAACGTGTACCCCACTGCCTTTGGGAGCGTGAATACTCTAATTTTGTGACAGGGCCTGAAAGATCCTTAGGTGACCAATTTGATCCTCAATTCCTATTTCAAACAGAGTTCGGAAAAAAGGCCATGAACATAAAGTTTTAATTATATTTTTTTGGATTGACGCTTGACGATTATTCAATGTTGAGGTATCTAGTTGAAAATGATTTTCATTTAGGACTTATTAAAACTAGAGTGTCTGTTTTTAGTGAGCTTTAAACAATTAGCAAGTAACAATTTGTTCACATGCCGGAGAGTTGTGTTGACCTCTCTCGCTGAATAGATAGTAGGTAAATTATGGATTTATGGGCATTTACTTTGGACAATCTTGAAGCCGCTGGTGTAATTGGTGGTTACGTTGCGATCTCAATAATTGGTGTTGGTATAATAACTTTCGCTCTGAGAAATAAAATAGCGGGAGCTGTTCAGATTGGACCTCAGTGGGCACAGCCACTAATAGGTGCTTTTCTCGGAGTCATTCCCGGTTGTGGAGGTACTATTGTTATCTCGACAATGTACAAAAATAGTCAGGTATCTTTTGGGGCATTATTTGCCGCCTTTGTCACGACTCTGGGGGAGGGCTCATTTGTCTTGTTGGGCGCGTCGGATGAGGCTGATGTTGCTGGTAATTTAACGGCTTTTGCCATAGTAAATGCCGTGGGCTTTGTATTAGGTGCAATTGCTGGTTATGTGATAGATGGATTTGGCTTGAAATCAGATTCACGTATTACCGAAATTATTGAAGAGCCAATTGAGAACACACCAAATGCCGTCGTCCGTTTATTTATTGAGTTTTTAGGCTTTTACCTAATACTAGGGATGACTATTTTTCTAGCACCAGGTTCTATCATGGCACTATGGGGCGGAGGAATCGATGCCATTTCTGATATTACAGTTTGGGTTGCCATAGCGCTGACGATTTTTAGTATTGTTTATCATCTTGTCAATAAGTTTGTTGTTGGTGAATCACATTGCGCATTCAACAGGAAAAGTATCAAATTAATGTTAATGGACTCAATTGCTGATTTAACGATGGTTATCATGTATGTCTTTCTGGGGCTTTTCATCTGTAATTACATCATTGATGTTTTGGTGGGCCCTGAAAGATTTGATCTCTGGATGAAGTCTTCGCCACTCACTTTAATATTCATTGCAGCATTCATAGGTGCAACGCCTGGATGTGGCGGAATGATTGCGGTAGCGGCTGCTTTCGTTACGATTCCGAATTTCCCTCTGGCAGCACTATTAGCTGCCGCAGTAGCGACGAGTGGCGATGGAATTTTTCCTTTAATTGCCCAAAACAAGAAAGATGCATTATTAATCACTATTGCAGGTTTTGTTCTAGCCGTAGGTGTGGGTTATGCAGCACTATTGGTTGGAGCCTAACGCACTATGTCCGATTTTCAATAGACTTTGCTCTGTAATGACAAGCTTATGAAACTAATTGGTACGAGATAATAGAGATGATTGAGTAAACAAAATATCGATAAATCACTCTATTTTGTTTATTACAAGAAGTGAATGGACGAAGACGAATGTAGTGAATACTGCATTTCGGATTATACTTTATCATTTTGCGTTTGTTTTTGTATGTCTCGCGCCGCCTTCTGAAGCAGCGAGAGTTCAGCTAAAGAGTGGTCAAATTGCTCATACAGAGACAACTCTAAATTATCGCATCATAAGAATCTATGAAGGTGAAAATTTGGTAAAGTCATTCGTCTATGATGTTCACTCTAACAAAGAGATCAACAATCCTGAAATTATTAGTCGAGAAAATATTGTTGAGGAAAGGTATGAGGATCTCAATAACTTAGCAGTCATGAAGTATGACTACGAGGGTAATCTCATTTCGCAAAAGGCTTTCAAAAAGGACGGTAAAATAGTTGGTGAAATTTTGCTTAGTAAAGACGAAGTGCGCGCTATAGAACTATATGATGTGGAGGATGAGGAGCTTACGATTCAATCTATTGACTGGGATAAAGTCATCTATGCGGATGAGAATTTCTCCAAAGAATTCGTTGTACGTTGGAGTGACTCTCGAGACTTTAAAGTTAAAACTCTTTATACCCGAGATGGATTAATTCACAAGAGGACAGTTTACAACAAACACACTGGTCAAAAACAGAGGTTAGATCAGAAGGTTTATGCTCAAGTTGTGAGTAAAGACTTGGTGCAAAATCATCGAGGTTTCATTGAGATTTACTACAATAAACTTGGTAAAGTCACTGCAATTCGTTCATGGGATCGTAAATCTGGGAGGATCTTAGATCCACCGCGATTAGTCCCTTTTTCGTTCAGGCTAGAGCGTGATCATCTAAAAATGGATTTTGAGCAGCATAAAGACTTTAGAGCAGATTATTTTCGCGATTACGTCAAAGGTAAGCCTGTTAAATTTGAGGAAGGTAAAAGTTTATTTGATCAGAAGAAAGAGACTTATCAACTGATTCAAGACGTATCAGTGGCACCATTCATTTCAAGTAAAACAAATGGAAAAACTGGTTATGAAAAAAAGGGTAGCTTCACAGACAGTGATCCAGAGGCAGTAAGAGTTCAAGCTCGCTTTAGACCTGGAAAGTATGAAGTCCAAACGGACTTTATTTCAACTGAATTTTCCTCTCGTGTTCAGGGTAGCTTTTTAATAAAAAATACTCTATTCGATACTGGGGGTGATCTTTCGGCTCGCCTATCACATTTGGATTCATATGTCAGGAAATCATTGTTTAGTAGGCAAGATGCTGCAGTTAACTTGTTGGGAGGCTTAAGAACAAACTTTCACGACTTAAATTTTGGGGATGGAAGTCGCCGAACAAGCTACTCGGAAATTACTATGCAACCAATTCTTGGATATGAATTCAATTATTTTCCCTGGCGGACTGGTAGATTAATGTTTCAATTTTTAGCAACCAAATTTCATATTGGCGGAGTGAATACCTCAGGTGTAAGATCTGGTTTAGAATATAGGCAAAAAGTTCCTGTTAGCTTTTCTAAACTTTTCGATAGTTTGGAGCTAGGAATTGGTTATCGTCGAAACGACTACCAAATGCGCACTGACACGGATACAGTCTCTGAGGTGGGCTTTGACTCATTCTTTCGTGGAACTTTTTTAGAACTAGCAACTACTTTTTAAGTTATCTGAAGATTTCTAAATCTCTAAAACGATTAGTTCCTCTAAACGATCCAAAACCGAATTCACCACCCTTGAAAGTACTATCGGAAGTCTCGAAAACTTCTTTTCCATCGACCATAAAGCTAATTTTACGGTTGTCGACCTTTACGGCCATCTCAAATTCGTCAATTGGAGGGTCAGTCAATTTTACCGATTGTAAAATAGATTTTTTACCATCTTCGAATTTGATAAGCCGCACTTGACCGTTTGATTGCATACTTATCGCAATTTTATTATTCTCATCTTGTTTTTTTATTATGAATCCAACATTAGACGCTTTAGCCTCTGAGAATTTTCCCTCGACCTTAACTTTAGCTACGAATCTATTACCTAATCTACGCTTTAAAACCGCGTGGTTACTCTCAGGTTTTGAGCTTATAATTTTAGGTGTAAATTGCAGACCTTCTGTCGTTGTTAAGAATCTTCCCTCATCTCCTCGTTTCAAGTTGTCTGTATCCTTAAAGGAATCAAATATAATACGTCTTAAGCCACTGGCAAGATTAGCCAGTCCAGAATCTCTTATCGCTTCAATACTCACTAATTTCCCTCATAACGTTGTTGGTAATCCAATTTTTCCATTGCGCTACCATTTCAGATTCAGTAAGAGCACATGTCTCTACTAGTTTATCGGAAAAATTAGTACCCTCAGTAAACTCAGAAAGACCGGCAATTAAATTATCTAGACATTTGATTTTATCCAGGAACCCTACGATGGATCCAGATTGTAAATAGGCTTCATAACTTTCTGAATTCATACCAAAATGTACGGGTATCTTTTCGGATTCGAAAAGTTTGTTTTTATTAATTAAAGATCGTAGGATTCTCTTTTCGAGAACATGATCTCTGTAGGGTTCGAGAAATCTTGCGAGACCCTCGTGAAACCACATTGGAATTTTACCTCTTCCTCTCGTAATAAGTCTTACAAGATGATGACTATATTCGTGGTAGAGCGTATTGATCAAAGCATTTTTATTTTCAAAATTTTGAACTCTGTTGATTGGAATTCGAATTTGCCAACTTTCGCCATCGCTAATACCCTGAACATAATTGCTGAGATGATTCCATTTTGCAAAATCCAACCTATTTAAGAACAATATTGTCACAAGTCCACGAGGTTCATATCCAAAAACGCGATTAAGCCTACTGGCACAATTTTCGAGTTCCTCAAAAATTAATGGATAGTATTTTTCAAAATGTTTATCCTCAATTCTGATTTTAAATGATGCGGAATAAGAGTGTACTGTTCTTAAGTTAACCTCAACTCCATGCTGCGCTTTTCGTAGGCCCTCATCAAACTCTTTCGATGGTTTTAAGTTAATTAGTAGCTTGTAGATGTCAGCTGCACTTTCATAATTTTCTAGCTTAAGATGAAGTCTAGCAAGCTCAATCATTGCAGCTATGTCATTAGGAAATTCTAATTGATGATTTTTTAGTAATTGCATAGCCTGGAAAAGCCTCTCTTGTTTAATAAGCGATTTCGCTAACAAGAGGTTGAAATTCTTTCGATCGTGGCCTTGTAATTTGGTGATAAAGGTTTCGATCAGCTGATACGCATTCGATACTTGGTTTGACTCTATGTATAGATAGGCTCGGGCTTTTTGAATTTCAATATCACCTGGCGTTGCGGCCAGTGCTAAATCCATATCATATGAAGCAGCTTTAAGTTTTCCTTGTTTCCGATGGAAAATTGAGCGTCGAAAATAATAGTAAGAGATTAGTTTATTGTGGTTATCAGAATGTTTTTGGTAATTGTGATCTCTTTGATCCTTCAGTTTTTTGAGTGCGAGACCAAATTCATTTTGTTCTATTAGATCTTTAAACTCATTAATCCAATTAGCTGGAAACAGGGAGCCGGAAAGTACCAAAAAAAGCAAAATAGAGCGATACATTAACTATTTTTCAAAACCTACTAAATACAACCAAGCTTTCACTTGCATGTCGATCACAAATTGACGAAAATTTTGTTTATACATCATTATTTTGGTTTCATGCTAAAAAAGTCACGAGAAATACAGAAGTATTTTTTTATCAGCTTGGTAAGCTTTGTAGCCTTGTGCTGTTTTCTAAGCTCTGTGTTGAATGCATTTTTTCTTGATTTAGTTGCAGCTGCAGTTCATGGCAAAGCCTACCGAAACTATATGGTGACTTGCGGTAAAATCGAGGGGAACTTGTTCACAGGTTTTCTAATACAGGATGTTGGTATCTCCGCAATAAAGGAATCGAATCCGGTCACTAAATTAGGCAGCCTATATTTGAAAATTAATCCTTATGATTTATTTCAGCGTAAGCTAAAAATTGAGCAGGCTAAACTTAACGACTTACGAGTCTATGTAAAAAATTTCGACGACTTTCTTCAAAATTTGATTTCTCTCTTTGGGCAAAGTTCTTTAAGTCATAAGACTACGGGGCTTAAATGGTTTGAAACTATCGAGTGTTCGAGAATGGTTTTTTATAATCTTCAGTTGGAGAACCCTTTAGAGTTGTTATTTACCAATCGGGAATTTTTAGATGAGTATGATTTAAGGATTAACGAAGAAATTAGATTTGAGGGTTCTCTGGAGTGGGACTCTAAACAGGTTAGGCTGAGAGCATCGGCGAAAGATTTTCATTCTTTAAATCCCAACTCAAATTTACCAATCAGTCTAGAGTTATTGTTTGATCTCCAAAATAATGGAGGCGAATTAGCAATTCTTAGTGAAGGAACACCTGTCAAAAATCTCGTGACTATGAAGGGTTTAAGTTATGACGGGTCAGTAACCCTAGAATCAAGGTTGAAGTTTTCTCAGCATCGCGACCTGATAGGTTCTGGGGCTAAACAGGCGCAGTTGAAAGATGGCAAAAGTATTTACTATGCATTAAACGGTGAAGGTAGATTATTTTCAAATTTTGTTAAATTTAAGGATTTTGAACTACAAGATCTTTATCTCAGGGCTAAATGGACAGAGGAGCAATTTGAGTTGGAGCACTCACAAAGTATGTTCTTAGGTTCGCATGTGGACTGGTCTTATCGCTACGATCCCAAAAATCGACATAGCTATTCAGTTAATTTTAATAATCTTGAGATTCACCGTTTATTTAAGGTGCTTAATTTTGATCAATTATCCCATGATCTAATGGGCGAAGTCAGTTTCGGTATTACCGGGAATCCACAACGACTAAATTTTAGTCCAGTAATAGTACATTCATTGAAATATCTATCAACTCCTCTTTACTTAAAAGATATCAGAATCGAACCTATAAGCCCTGACATTTTCGCTGATGATTTAAGGTTAACGTTTGAATCACGTGGCGGTTCATACTTGGGAGCTTTCGTAGATAAGGTTCGTGGATTTCTAGATCGAGAAAAGCTTACATTTTCTATGACTTGTGACGGTGTGAATATCCGAGATATAGAGCCACTAAAGCGTCGCTCGAAGACATTGGGAGTTCGTGGTCGAGCTAATGTCATGTTTGGTGGAGAAATACGTTTTGCAGAGAAAGACTATGTCTTAAGCGCGACTGGAGACTTTTTTGAGGTTGAAGTAGCGGGATTACCAATAGAGAGCCTTCATTTTAATTACAATAAAAAAAGTGATCGCAACCTTTGGACCTGGCATATGAAGTTACCCCTTAGTGATGGTCATTTTGATTTCGAGATGGATTTCTTAAAAAAGAAAGGCAGTATCGTACTGGAAGTTGATGAGTTTGATTTAGCTTATTTCAAGCAAAGGCTTCCGGATTTTCCACTAAGTGGTGAAGTTAAGGGCAAATTGAAAGTGGATTTTGAACCTGAACTTACGATGAAGATGGTGGTAAATTCGGGCGACTTGAAACTCTACGATGTTCCACTTAAAGATTCCTTTTTAGAAATATATCTCAAAAAAGGAAAATTTCAGTGGAAATTAAAAGATCGTACTTTATATACCTTTGCACATGGTAAACATAAATTATTTGATTATATAAATTCAAAGATGAGCTTAAATGTTATCGATGTTTTAGGAGACTCCAGATTTGAGGTGAAAGAGAGTAATCTCCAACGTTTCTCGGGATTACCATACTTTAACAAGTTACGCTACAAAAAAGGCTCTATTGATTTCTCTGGTAGGTATTCTGAGTCGGAAAAATCTATAAAATTCGTTCCTAAAGTTTTATCGTTAACCGGCGATCAAACTCACTTAACCTTTCGAAGCAATGGTCCAATTTTGTGGAAGAAACTTAAAGGTTTGTCTGGTTCATTACAAGTATGGTCCACAGATACTCTCAACAATTCTGAGCACGAATTAGCTGAGCTTGAAATTAATGCTAATAATGCAAATTTAAAGCTAAATCAGTTTCGACTATCTTTATTGAAAGAACTTAGTTTGAGTTCCTATTTACTGCCTTTTCATGGAACTGTAGATATGGATTTGAAGGTAACGAATTTCAATCAAAATCCTAGTTATAAGATGATATTTAATGCAGCACCACTATTCGTAGATGTTCAAGGAAAAGATACTTACTTAGAAAAAATTAATGGAGAACTATTTCTGGATTCCAACGGGTTAGAGGCTCGTAAAATTACCCTGATTAAACAAGGCGGTCTATTTTCAATCGATGGCAAATTGCCAATAAGAATAAGACCTACAGAGTGGAGTCTTGAAACAATTAAGGGTGGTGAGATGGATATGAAGGTACAAATTCCAGAAACTCCCATAAATGTTATTCGAGATCTACTCCCCGAGTATGAAGCGGAAGTGGACGGCTCTTTTGCGCTGGATGTGGAGTTGAGCGGGAGTGTGGAAAAACCAGCAATGAATGGAACGGGGAATATTCAGATATCGAGTCTGAAGATTCCTAGCTTATCACGCTCCTTAAAGTTAGAGAGTGGTAAATTGAATCTTGATTTTGTAAATGATCACCTAAAAGTTAAACAGCTTCAAGGACGACTAGGTGAAATGATATTTCACCTAAGTGGAGAAGTTTATCCCTTAGAACGGTTTAAATTTTTTCTGAAAGGTGACGTTGCTCAGTCCAGATTCAATCACTGGTTTATGGACTTACAGGATGCTCGTTTAAGTAAAGTTTTAGTTAATGGATCAAGTGGGCAACTTCAAGCCTCAGCGGCAATATCAGCGAGTAAAGCTACAATTTTCTATGAAGATCTGATGCGTTGGATTAATAGAGAATCTTCTCCCTTAAAAATTCCTTTTTTTCCGCACTACGATTTTGACTTAAAAATTCAGCAGCCGGACAATGTAGGATTACAAGCAGAATTCTTTAAGATGAATGTAGAACCTAATATGCGGCTAAAAATTCGGCCTAAAAATACTTATCTTGATGGTTACATAGGAGTTAGAGAGGGTTCTCTAGAGCTAGCTAGAAATCACTTCAAGATTGAGGCTGGATCAATGATAAGATTTATACCCAGAGAACAGAGGATTAAATTATCTCCCTCCCCGTTTGAGTTAGATTCGGGAAATCCTGTTTGGACTTCCGGTGATTTTCAGTTAAAGAGTGTTACGGATAAATTACAAACTATGTGGGAGCGTGACTACACTAACGATGCCTCCATAAGTGGTAAATTGGCTTGGTATGAAGGTGATAAAACCTTTGATACGCGTTTGAATCTAAGAGCTTTTACTGAGGTTGGGAAACGCCGGATTTTTTTAGCTCTTAACGGTCCGCTAGAAACGATGGATTATTCACTCAATTCAGATGATGAAAACTTGGGGAAGGGTGATGTTTTAAAGCTTTTAGCTTCTCGCGGTATCGGCAGGAGCAACATGGCAGTCGCAGTTTCTAGGGATGCTGATGGCACAAACTCTTACAGAGTGGCAAATCAGGATGATGAGCAGCTTCTATCAGGGCAGATTTCGGCTACGCTTGAAGACCAAGTTGTGGGTCGACCATTCGAAAGTTTACTAGGCTCTTTGTTCAATTTCCAAGAAGTTAGTTTAGAGCCAAATTTTCTGGGTAACCAAAATGGTTTAGGTCGTTTTAGAATGGGCACTAAGTTATCTAAGGATATTATTCTGACACATGAACAGGAGAATAGAGAGTTTGGGAGTAAGAAGCAAACTCGTTTGGAACTTAAATTAGACGAGGAGTTAGGATTAATTTTTAAACGGGAACAAACGGTTGATAAACCATTTGATTTGTTTCAAGGCGACGTAGAAAAGGATTTTCAGTTTGGATTTGAAAGAAGACTAAAATTTTAATCAAATAGATATTAATTTCTTAATCTCATCTTAAATTCATAGTTTCAAATTGAAATTTTCTCGTTGGCATGTAGTTTTCTTAATAAGGTATTTTTCAAGGATCCATAACTTAAATATACAGGAGTCTAAATATGCAAGAAGAAGGAAAAATTTCGGTCACAGCGGAAGATATGCTTCCAATTATCAAAAAATGGCTTTACTCCGAACATGACATATTTTTAAGAGAGCTCGTCAGTAATGCAGTGGATGCTATTACCAAACATGAACATTACGCACTTACAGGAGAAGCGACTCAAAAAGATGTAGAGTATAAAATTGAGGTCGCTGTAAATGAGACCAATAAAACAATTCATATCAAAGACAACGGTGTTGGTATGACAGCAGATGAAGTAAAAAAATACATCACTCAACTAGCTTTTTCGGGTGCCACGGAATTCTTTGAAAAGTATCAAGCAGGAGACGAGTCCTCGCGCATGATCGGCCATTTTGGATTAGGTTTCTACTCTTCGTTCATGGTCGCTGATAGAGTGGAGATCAAAACTCTTTCGTTTAAGGATGGATCAAAGCCGGTCCATTGGGTCTGTGAGGGGACTACAGACTATACACTAACGGAAATCGACGAAATCGATCAACATGGAACCGAAATTATTTTACATGTAAATGAAGAATCTGAGGAATTTATAAATTCTTCTGAACTAACCTCTGTAATTCGTAAGCATTCAGCATTCCTGCCCGTGACAATCTTAGTTAACGGTGAAGTGGTTAATGAACAGAGACCTATCTGGAATCAAAACCCCAATGAACTTGAAGATAAAGATTACGATGAATTATTTAACCATTCATTTCCAATGCAGGAAAAACCGCTTTTCAATCTTCACTTCAAAATTGAGACTCCATTCCAAGTAAGAGGAATTTTATATTTTCAAAAGGTTCGCCAGAATTTCGACTCTTTTAAGGGACGCATCAAATTGTACTGCAATAATGTGTTTGTGAGTGACTCTATTGAAGATTTATTTCCATCTTATTTATTCATGCTCCAAGGTTTTATTGATTGTCCAGATATACCCTTGAATGTTTCCAGGAGTTCATTACAAGGTGATCCAAGAGTTAAGAAAATATCCCAACATATGGTTAAAAAGATTGCCGATAAAATGAAAGAAATTTTCAAGAAAGATCGCGAAGCCTACGAAGGTTATTGGGAGGACATCAATCCTTTCGTCAAATTTGGTTGTCTGCAAGATGATAAGTTTTACGAACGAATGGAAGAATACGTGATATTTAAGTCGTCCAGAGAGGATAAGTTTTCGACTCTGAAGGAATATTTATCACGCAATAAAGAAAAGCATGAAAATAAGGTTTATTACGTTTCAAACTTTGAGGAGCAACATTCTTATCTTGAATTATTTAAGGAGCAGGAGATTGAAGTACTGTTGATGGATGAGACGCTTGATTCTCATTATGTGCAGACTCTCGAGATGAAAAATCCTGATATCAAATTTGCTCGGATTGATTCAGAATTGGATGAAGTATTTATTGACAAAGAAAAAGAAAGCAAGATTGTTGATCAGGATAATAAAACTCGCGAAGAATCTATTCGTGAAGTTTTTGTAGGAGCTCTAAATAACGAGAAGATTACAGTTAGGGTTGAGAACTTAAAATCAGAGGATGTTTCTGGAATGATTCTATTGCCAGAGCATGTCCGTCGATTCAGAGAGATGAGTGCGATTTCACAACAAGAGGGTTTGGGATTCATTGAAGAGCATACTTTCGTGGTGAATGCACAAAATCCAGTGATATCAAAACTTATCGAGATGCAGAAAGGATTAAAGTACGAAGAAACTAATCTAATCTGTCAGCATCTTTACGATTTGGCATTGCTATCCCAAAAGCAGTTCGATGGCAAGAAGATGGCAAGTTTTGTAGAGCGTTCTAACCGGATTCTGAATCTGCTTGGCTCTAATTGATTGAAGGTAAAATTATGCACTCAAAATTTTGTTTGAATTAATAAGCAAAACTGCTTCTCAAGATTTAGTGTTTTTGCTATACTCCGGGGACTTATCTAACGGTAAGCGTGATCCCTGTTAGCTCAGCTGGTAGAGCAATCGGCTGTTAACCGATGTGTCGTAGGTTCGAGTCCTACACGGGGAGT
>CAZRWM010000038.1:16516-19414 GCA_964603885.1 uncultured bacterium | reverse complement strand
CAACCTGCATAAAGTCTTCCGAACCCATCGCTAATTTGACCTCAGGGTGAGCTTTGTAAGAAAACTTATTAGAATTTAGAACCTGAGCTTTAACCGGAAACCGTGAAAAAGGGTCATAAGGTTTTGAGGGATCAAACAGCTCGTTAATAAATAAGCGATTCATTCCGTCGTTTACAACGTATAAATCTAAATCGCCATCTTGATCGTAGTCAATCCAATGTGCAAACTTGGAAGCTGAAATCCCATCTCGAAGTACTGCCAAGCCCGGATTTTCTGAACTAGTCATTTTTGTGAAACTTGTAGGATGAGTAGCGGCGATCGCGGGATTTATTGATTCGCAAGGTAAGTCATAAGAACAAGTATTGTTACGATATAAATGGTTTGGCGAGCCATTATTAACAACATAAAGGTCTTCGTCTCCATCTAAATCATAATCTCCCCAGGTTGCATAAACTGAATTTGCGGGGCCATTTTTTTGATTTGTATCAATGATTGGATCGGCTGCATTGTTGAGATTCTGAAATTGTATTGCAGCTTGTAAACCCAGAGCTGTCGCAAGGGTTAATACTGTTATTAGAGTAAGATTCTTCAAATTCAATCTGTTCATTAGTATCGCCTCGTCGACCAAGAGATCAGTCGTCGCACTTCTTTATTAGTAAAGATAACCGACTCTAAGTTGCCGAAACATTTTTCATTTCTTCCCAATACATACATATTCTGCACAAAATCCTATTTAATCGAGCGGCTTTAAGTCAACTCGCTCCACACTGTAAATCATCGCTGGCTCTTGCTTTCCTTTGACTTGAAGTGCACCAATCTTACGAGCTTGAACGATATCTTTAACCAATTGATACGTAGCTTCGGTAATTAAAAAGTCCGAATTAAATTTTCTAGTTAAAGCCTCAACACGAGCGGCTAAATTAACAGGATCTCCGATTACTGTGTAGTCCATTCTTATCGCAGACCCAATGTTACCAACAATTACCTCTCCTGTGTTGATTCCTATACCAACACCAAATGGCTTTTTACCTTCTTTTTCCCATTTTACTCTCAACTTCTTTAATTCTATCAACATTTCAAAGCCAGACTGTACCGCTAATTTAGCATGATTTGGCTGCTCTAATGGGGCCCCCCAGAAAGACATAATCTCGTCTCCCATATACTTATCCAACGTACCGTGATATCTGATGATTATTTGAGACATTCTGGTGAGATATTCATTGAGTATTTCTACGACCTCAGCAGGCGACCTTTCCTCGCAATAAGCTGTGAAGGATCTTATATCGCAAAACATTAACGAAATCTGCTTACTCTCACCGCCTAGAACAACTTCCTGTTGAGTTTCCACTAAAGCTTTTACCACATTGGGCGAGGTAAATTTGCTAAATATCGATTTTATTCTTTCGTTAGTTCTATTCTTCTGTAAAACTAAACGTTCACTGTCCGCAAGATCATTTTCAACAAGGCGAAAATTGCGGGCATTGTTTATTGATAGTCCTAAAAGGGTACAAATAGTCGATAAAAAATTTTTTTCTTCACGACTCAATTCCTTTTTTTTGATTTCGCCAACATTCACAAGTCCGATCAATTCCTCGTTGAACATTATTGGCATACATAATTTCATTTTTATAGGTTCTTGCGTACTCAAATGAGCGATTTTTATATTCTGAGTCAAATTGTCTGCGTAGAGGCCTTCCCGATTAACAGCCGCGTAGCCTAATAGCGAATCTTCGCTTAATAATATTTCCAAGTGCTTACCATTCGAAAACTTAATATCAGTACTCTGTCGCAACACTAGAGACGAGCCATTTTTGGTAAGATTAAAGAAACTAACTTTGGCACAATGCAAACTCTTTTGTAGAATATTCAGGAATAAGTTTATTTGTTCTGCCTCATCTCTCATGGTGGCAAGATTTTTGAGATGTAAAAATAATGCGGAATAATGGGACAATCGTTTTTGACTTTCATCATTAATTGTTTTCGATTTCACTACTAAATCAAAGTTTGCACGACTTCTTACACGTTCCTCTGGCTCGCTAATTTTTCTTCGTTCAGCCTCCTCGAGTAGATACAATACATACCGACCCAATAACGGTATTAATAAAATTAGGTGAAAAAAATAGAGCAACCGGCCACTACTACTTGTAGCACCGTAAGCAAAACCTTCTCCCACGAGAACCAGTCCGATGAGTGCATAATCTAAGTAGTATTTGATGTATTGCATCGTATTTATGTCAAAAATTGAAAAAAAGTTCGCACCGACGAATAAGTCGTCAAAAATCGAGTTAAACTTTCTTGGGCAACAATCTCACTGAGATTCTATCAATAGTCCTAAGCCGTAATCATACATAAATCGTCTTAAAATCTCAATTTATGTACTGTTAGACAGTAATTGCTGATTAAGTTTATTTACAAAGAAGCTTTTTAGATGAACGGGTAGTCTGTTTAATAATCTACCACGGGAGGATTCCAAAAAGCGCATTCCCGGCGATTTGAGGAAGTTACAGCTTTTTACCTTTTTAAGCCTATCTCGATAAGGCCTCAATTCCTTGTCTAACTCAGGACCAATCTTCACATTTAGCAGCCATCCACTCAAGCGTAATAAATTCTGCTTCGACCATTGCATATGAAGCCTACCCTCTACATAATGCCTAAACAGCGGATCTGATAAATACTCAGATGGTACATGATATTTCATGACTAATAGGCGTACCGGGTTTATTACACTTTCAAAACTATCCCGAATCCATGCTTGATAAAGATGTAAATAAGCTAGAGAATTCCAATTCTGGATTGTAGCGTTCATCTGCAAAGTCTTCAATGCAAACGCTGGCTCAAAGGGTTGCCTAAAAATACTCTCGTAAACCGAAGAATATAATTCATAAGGTTGTTTACCAT
>CAZRWM010000038.1:0-16416 GCA_964603885.1 uncultured bacterium | reverse complement strand
TGCCTAAAAATACTCTCGTAAACCGAAGAATATAATTCATAAGGTTGTTTACCATTTTTTTGTATAAAATTCTCCCAACTCTCGATCCCTCTCTGCCATATATTAATTTTAAGGCGACCCACTCGCATTATATAAAGTAAGATAGCAGTGTAAAATATTACTACCAAGCGACCATCAAAAGTCTCGGTCGGCACTAAAAGCCATTCGGATTTTTGCCCCCATTGAGAACATAAATGAATGAAAAACTCCATCAAAGGTCCAGCAAAATCCAAGATGCCGCTCGCGAATTCCACGCTAAATATAGATAAAAAACTCACAAAAAAACCTACTGCTAGAATAATTGAGAAAATAGGCGCAAGAAATACACAAGCAAAGTGCAATAGTGGATATTCTCCAAATTGCCAAAGAAAGTAAGGTATTAGCAGAATTTGAAGACAAGCTCCCTGAAGCAAAAGATGCTTTACACTCTTAATGGAGAATGAGGAACCCAAAAATAGTAGGAAAAAAGTTAGCCCATAACTTAGTAAGAAACCAACTTGCACCACTTCAGCAGGAAACGTAAGAATATGAATCAGAAATACAGCTGATAATAACCTTATATTACGGCTTGATAAACCACTATCACCCCCGGTTTTTATCAAAAAGGCAAAACAAAGTGCTCGGAAAACTGAGGCCGTAAAACCAACTATACTGGCATAGAGCATTACAAAGAATACAAACAATATCCAACGCTCACGAACTCCTGTTGGAATAAATGATAGAATCATAATAATCAGAAGTGCTATAAGATTTACATGCAGCCCTGAAACTGCAAAAATAGCTCCTAATCCCAACGATCTTAGATCCCTCTTTAATTGACTGTCACTTTGAATATCATATCTAAAAATTGCTGAGGACCAAAACGAACAGAGAGATTCATACTCGCTAGTCGATTGGCTTAAACTTTGAATTAAATAATTGCGTAAAACCATACGCTTTTCCATTAACCAGACTATAAGACCATCGGGGTCTACAGGATCTGATACAGAGTAGAATGCAAATAAACCGCGTTTGGATAATGGATGAGGAGCTCGGATTTTAAATTTAATCCAGCCACTTGTGGGTATTTTCTGATCGTATAAAACTAAAGATTGGCCGGCTAAACCTGGAGAACCGTCCACACAGAAGACCTCAACTCCTCCCCACCGTAAACCTTGAATCTGAGCTTTACCGACTAACTCAGGCTCAGTATTGACATCTTTTATATGAGTAATTTTACTTATAATATCCGGTGTTTTTGTTTTCCAATTGGTAGTCCTACAGAAGCCCACTAGAAATAAAAAAATACAAACTAAACACAGTGACCTGAGAGGTCTGGAATCGTTTAAGCCTAATATTAGGAAACAAAGAGATAAGACCAACAAAACAACGGGCGTATCTTGATCACATGATTTTGTGAATGAGTGGCTTGCAAGTGAGCCAAAAAAAACACTCAGTCCCCAAATAAAAAATTTATCTTGGAGTACAGGCACTAACGTAACCAGTCGAAAAATAACCAAATAAAAATTATCACCAGGCTAACACGTTCTGCATTACTCAGTAAGAAACAAGCCGCTTCGTCCCGAACCATATCATTCGGGGAAAATCGAAAAATTTGAGTTCTCTTTCTAGGTGGAAGCTGGGTCTTCCAAAACCTCATCTGGATCCTCACACGGTACCTCGGCCAATTGCTCTTTGTATTTTTTTCTACCGTGTACAATAGTTATATACATGGCAACCATTGCTAAGAGGAAAAGGACAGGCGCGGCCATGCGCATCGGAATTGCTACAAAAATCACAATTCCAGTGAGAGTCTGGGCAACTCGATGAAATTTCTTTCTCGGTATTCCTACTTTCAATGTAGGAAAGCTTCCATTCATCAGAATTGACATACCCAAACCGAGCATAGGAAGAAGAAATACTAATATAATTTGCTGTTCAAAATAGGGACCAAATGCAACGCAATAACATGCAATTACAGCGGCAGAAAGAGTGGATGGAATCCCAAAAAAACTGTCAGGAGAATCTTCAGAAGTTGCCATTCGATCAAATTTATACAGCCTGGCAAATGTAGCCACGATATATACCACCGCACTTATTTTAAACAGGTAGCCCCAGTGACCGTGAGGTCCCACCATAGAGGAAGCTTCATAAATAATTATACCTGGCAAAACGCCAAACGCGATGGCATCTGCGATAGAATCATATTTTAAACCAAATTTGGAGGTCGCCTTCAGCACTCGAGCTGATGTGCCATCCATTTTATCCATTAGGACACACAGCAAGAGATACCAACAAGAATCAACCACATCTGTGGCTTGGAATGCTGCTAGATAGGCAAAAAATATAGACAGTGAAGTAAATAAATTAGGAATCAAATATTTTATGTAGCTGACAAATTTCAGAACTAACTTAAAAAATGCTCTCTTCATAATGGTCATTTATCCTCGGTTTTATGAACATTTCTCTCAAGTCTAGAGAGGATCCCTAAATCGACTTTCACCTGCATACAATCAAATTGTCGCAGAGAAACTTCACCTGACTTCATACCTGGAAGCTTCTTTATATGTTTGACTGTAGTATACATCACCTCTGCTTTGGAGTCATTCTTCTTGCGAGAAAGATACGCTGCCAATTGGGCTGCTTCGTGCTTAGAAACCTTACCCATATCTTTCTTGAATTTAAGTAGAACATGAGCACCAGGACAGTCTTTAACGTGAAACCACAAATCATCCTTAGAGGCCACAGTTCGCAAGATATAATCATTTTCTGTATTATTCCGACCGGCATATATTTCAAAACCTTCAGAGCTTAAAAACATTCGTAGTCGCGCCCGATTAGGTTTTTTCTTTTTTCGAACAGTAGACTTGCCTGATTTAGGCGCGTTCACAAGCCCCAAGTTTTGTAAACGTAAAAATAAATTTTCCACCTCACGATGGTCTGAACTATGCCTCAATTCCTCTAAATTCCTTTCTAAGGTAGAATCAAGTTCGGTCAGCTCAATAAGTTGTGCTTCTAATTTTTCAATTCCTCGTCGAAACTTTCTGGCTTTTTTATAAAGCTTATCTACATTACCTTGAGCAGATTGTCGGGGGTCAATTTGTACCTCTAATTCCTGACATTCTCCATAATAATCAGTAAGTAAAACAGATTTATGAAAAGGTTTTATTTTTTCACGCTGGGAGTTTAAAAGTCCCGCAACCCTTTCTAATTCAGGGTACGTTTTATATTCTTCTAATCGATTGACCGTTCGCTCCCGCTTTAAGCTCAGGGACTTTTGTTGTTTCTTTATACTTTTTAAGGCACGTTCTTTCGATTGCCTTAGCAGTAGCGTATCACGACGATTCGAGCAAAATTCAGATAATAAATCCAACATGTTCCTATGATGATAGACCGAGCCCGTACATTTTGCTCCAGCCAAAACGTTGATACTCTGTGGCCCTAATTCATCCGCCCAAATCTCGAAAACTGGGCTTAATAACAACTCATCTAAACTCTCATTAAAATTCAGCATAAAATTATTAAAAGCTGGAGGCTCCAAACTTAAAAGAAAATCAGCAAGCTTGGGAGTTATCTCGCGACCAAGACCAAGTAAACTAGATTTATCAGACTCTGAGTGTAAATGGGAATAATCTCCAGACATAACTATTGGTAGTGGATGTTCACCTAAACTGAATTTTGTACCCGCACGAAGACCACTATGTATTTCTTGTAAACCTAAAATCATGCCTTCTGCATCACAGAGAATTAGATTGGTTTTACGACCTCTAAAATCAGCGATTAGTTTCTTTGTCTGCTCTTTAACTACAAATTCAAGAATAATAACTCGTTCAAATTGAGGCTGCTTAACATCACGTAAGCCCGACCCCATTAAATGCTTTCTTAACAACATACAGAAGGCAGACGGCTCTTCTGGCTGAGGTCCTTGATGATTACTCAAGAAAATTCCTGGATATGTTTGTGATGTGGCGATATTGAGAAAATATCTTTTACTCTCAGAGTAAAGTTCCAGGACTAACTGGTCAGAAAGTGGCTGAAAAACCTTTTGCACCTTACTATTTTGTAGCAAAGAATTCGCAGATAGTTGAAAATGGTAGAAATCAATCCAGTCCAAACTCACAAATAATACTCCATAACACAGTCACCGCAAACAAACCTCTGGTTTACCAGAATTGCGGTCTCGCTGGCAAGTTTATCTCACTTGAAAGCCGACAAGTCCCTGAGATTCAAGAGATTTTCGTTAACCTGGCACACAATCTTCCAGGCATGATGGAGATCTATGCTCTCTGACTGAGGCTTTCAACCATCTCAGAAGCGTATTTGTACAGCATGTTTTTATCATTATCTTGACGAATTTTACCGGTTAAACTAATCACCTCGTTAAATGAACTAATTGCTAAATCAATTTTACCTTGCTTCATGTAAAGCTCTGCTTGAGTGCAATGGGCCGGTGCAAAATCAGCCCTTAGTTTTAAAACCTTCTCAATCTGCTGCTGTGCCTCCATCACTCGATCCAAGCTAATTAAGCAATCTGCAATATTGTTGTGGGTATGATAATCTTCCTGATTAAAGTTTTGAGCACGAGTATAATAATGCAAGGCATCCTCAAAACGCTCATCCTCGTACAAAGCATTGCCCAGATTGTATAAAATTTCTTCGTTAGCATCATCGAGATCTAAAGCTTTTAGATAACATTTCACAGCTTTATGGTACTGACCCATTTCGAACTGACACATCCCCTGGTAGAAATACGTATCTGACGAATTTGGGGTAATTTGAGACGCACGACGAAATTCGAGAAGAGCATCATCATATTCGCCTAAATTAAAGTATGCGAAACCAATATTAAATCTAGCACTTTCCAACTTTGGGTTGATGATCAGCGCCTCCATCCAAGCGATGATAGCCTTGTAAGGCTTCTTCAGTTTGAAATAAACATTTCCGAGATTATATTGAGCTTCAAAGTAATCTGGCCGAATAAAAAGTGCGGTACGATACTCCTCAAGTGCTAAGAACAAAGCCTCGCTTCGATAAAAAATATTTCCCAAGTCCTTGTGTAATTCCGGGTCATTAGGATTGGCTTCGATTAATCTTTCTAGCTCCTCTATCTGTCGTTCAAAGAATTTTTTCATAAAGCCCCTTTCCTCCGTTACCGCTGTCGTTTTCACTCAAAACTTAATCGAAAAGCGTTTACAGCCTCGCATTAATGTATGAAAAAATGCCCTATGGCACTTCTGATGCATACATTATACCCTGTTTTATATCTGTGACCAATTCAAGCGTAACACTCGAGATTAGAGAGAAACTTTATTTAGACCTTGAACAGCTCAAAAAGAGCTTGTCTCAAGAAGCTCTTGATGGCCTGATTGAAGAGCTACAAAGCTTACTTAGTTTTGAAAACCCTGTTTATATTTCAGCTCTCAGATATGGTAACCGCAAGCGCTTTATCAAGGCACCTAAAAAATTATGCTACATGCATATCCGGAAACCTAAAACAAACCCTAGTATTGAAATTCCAATAGGCTTTTTGGAGACATTTATAAGCATTTTGCGTGACCATCGCATTAATTTTGAAATTAAAAATTTATTAACGATCCAGCAACCAAAAAAATTAATTAAATCGTCAATAAAACTTCGCGATTATCAGACTAAAGCCCTTGGAGATATGATAAAGAGGCATAGAGGTGTTCTTGTAGCGCCATGCGGTGCTGGTAAAACTGTTATAGCATTGAGCCTGATACACAAGCGACAGCAAAAAACTCTCATCCTTGTTCACACACTCGACCTACTCAAACAATGGAGTAATCAAATTGAAAACTTTCTAAATCAAAAATGTGGTGTAGTAGGAGGAGGTAAAAAAGATTGCGAACAGGACATAACAGTCGCCACAGTACAGACCTTAGTTAGAGACAGAACTCTACTAATAAAACTACAAAAAAAAATTGGCTGTTTGATAGTTGATGAATGCCATCATGTACCTGCCTCTACGTTCACAAAGTTAGTGGGTAAAATGCGACCCAACTTTCTTTATGGATTCTCAGCGACACCCCATCGAGAGGACGGTTTAAGCCCCGTAATGCACCTATTTTTAGGACCTACATTACACCAAATAAAATCAGAAGAACTTCAAAAAAATGAGCAACTGATTCGTCCTGATTTAAAGATTATTCAGACTGATTTTGAATTTGATTACAACCACGAGGAACTAGATAGTTATCAACGACTTATAGAAGCTCTCATAAATGATAGTAAAAGAAATTTAGCGATTAAAAACGAACTTCTAGAGCATCAAAATTCATTCAATCTTATTCTTAGTCAAAGGGTAAGTCATTGTCACCAATTACATACTATGCTTAGTTTTACTGGAATAAATTCTCGCGTGATTACGGGAAAAACACCAAAAGAGGAACGGGAAGCAATACTAGAGGAAATAAGACAGGGACGAAATCACTATCTTTTTGCCACTCAACTAGCGGATGAAGGTCTTGATATCCGTCGATTAGACAAAATTTGGCTCGTAACACCTTCTCGTAACACGAGTCGTATTGAGCAACGAATTGGGCGCATCATGAGACTGTTTGATGGTAAGAATAACGCTTGCGTCTATGATTTTGTTGATCGTAAAGTCAAATTATTAGAAAAGCAATTCAAGACTCGCTATTACAAGGTGTATAAAAGGCTTTTGAATGTTCCTTCTCGAATAAACTGGAATGCTTAAGGCATCGTCAGTTCGTCACTATCAGAAATACTTGTCTTAAACTTTTCTTTGAATTTTTTTAGTCTTTCGCGAAGTCTTTGCTGCGACGATTGATTACCGATTTTACGCTCCTCAATTAACCTCAGATAATCTACCTCTTTTTTAATATCATATCTAAATTCAAACCCTCCGCCTGAATAAATGTCTGCATCCGCAATAACAGATATAAACTGGCGAGCCTTCTCATTTTTTATTGAGCTAACCACCTGAGCAAATCGCATTATTTGGCGCGGTGCTCTTGGTTTGAAGCGATTCCCAAGAATCCCCTGATCAAACATTTGCTTTTTCAACTGTTCATCCATTTCAAACATTTGTCCAAGTAACTCCTCTGCGGATAGACTTGAATCAAGCACCGCTCGAGCAATTTCCTTACCTTTCAAAATTAATAACTTATTTTCGGAAACAAGAAAATTTACATCGCGGAGTGGCTCTCCTTTTACCAAGTTATTCGCAGAAACAGGGTAAACCAGCACGCCTCTCGAGGGTTTTTCAATATATAGATTAGAATCTTCTATATTTCGCCAAATGTCGCTGGCTTGGTTGTAAACACCCTTCATGATTTCAAGCTTTTGCTCAGAGCTGCCCAGCTCAAATCTTACACCTTGCTTTGACATAGATTCAGTAATTCTTTCCAACATTTGCTGAAAAAGAATGGCGAACTGTTCTAGAGTTATAGGGCCTTCAAGTCTTAAAGGCCTTTCTAAAAGCGGTTCCATAGAGTTAAGGACTAACTGTTTCTGTTTTTTTCCTTGAATAACCTGCTGTAAGCTCGCTATCGTCTCCTGTGCCTTACTTACTTCTCCAGTAAGAGCTATGACTTGTTCATCTAATTTAGTCAATTCGGTCTTTAAATCGCCTAGTCTCTCTTCTTTTACCCTTACTTGGTCAAGACCTTCTTCAACAGACTGCTCAAGTCTTTGCTTTATTTTTCTCGTCAATTCCAAATCGTTTTCTAACCTCGATAGAGTTTCTTGACGAGCCTTTTTTTCTTTCAATTCGTTGGCAATATTTTGTTCTAGTTTTGCCTTGGCCTCTTTTAGTGAAATTTTTTCATTGAGCGCTTTATTCAATTGTGTAACTAAACCTTCTTTATCTTTAGTTAGCCGATCCATCATTTTTTTATAATCTGCTTGTTCTGCCAACATCTCCTGCTGTCTGAGCTGAAGCTTTTCTCTTTCAGATTCTAAAGATTCAATATTTTTCTTTAAATTATCGGTCTGCTTAACTTGCAATTGCAACTGATTCTCAAGACCTTGACTCTCTACTAATCGTTTGCTTAATTGATCATTTAATTCCGTTTTTTCAGTTTTTAATTGTTCAATTGCGGCGGCTGTTTCTTGTTGTCGTTTAGACAGTCGTACTTTCTCATTTTCGAGCATTTCCATATCATCAATTAGATCCAAAACTTTGGTCTCTAATCCAGACTTTTTGGATTGTAAATCTTGATAACGATTCTCTAGCTCCTGATTAGATTTTTTAATAGACTCGATATCGTCAAATAATGCTGCTTTGATATTTGGATTTAAAAGAGATGTAATGTATAGCGTGGTTAGAGTAATCACCATACCCGTAACCATAGTCATTAAAACGGCGGTCTTGCGCGGCCTCATTCCTAAAATACTAAGCCTCTTTTTACCAATGCGAGTGCCCATACGATCACCTAAAAAAGCAATCACTGAACCCATTAGCAGCAGACCAAGTATTTTATACATCTAAACCTCGTAGCCCATCTTGGCAAAAAAGAAGTCAAAAACCAAGCTACACATACAATCTAATTCATTCTGATCAGCCCATTTATTGCAAAAAACGATAATTTTCGGTTCAATGTTTGCTATGAAATTCAGCATCTCCCTCTACTTCCTGTTTTTTTTAGCAACTAATCTTTATTGGGCAAAATTGCCTGAGGAGCTCTCTGTCAACCTACCATTAAAAAAAGCGCCTATAAATCCACTAACGAATTTTGTTAAGGAGGTTCCTTTTTTAAAGGTAATTTCTACCGGTACGTATCCTCACGTAACTTCTCTAAATTTTTTGAAAGCTGAGGTAGAAAAAAATAACTTTAAGATCCCTGTCCAATTTGAATGGCAAAGTGACATTAACCTCAGCGACACCGCACTAATTGAGCCCAACATAAAAACGTTAAGAACTCTGATACTTCAATATTTCAAATTACAAAATGACTCGGATGCTGATGTTGAATGGATTCGTGCTCCGTTTTACGACTTTCATGAGAACGAATTAACCTTCATGGTCAAAGTAAAATTATCTGATAACTCGCTGCGATTTTATGGGAAAACAATTTTTCTTATGCAAAATGGTTATCTAGCATTTCAAATTCTAACTCCATATCACAAAAAATTACCCTCATACCATAAGCAGTGGAGTGAAGAGCTCAAGATCAAAGACGCAGTAGATTATCGAAAAAGTACGAACCCTCGGGTCCGAGATATGAGAGATCTTTTAAAACGCTGGACGTTACCTTTTGGAGCTAAACTTGAGGACTTAATAGAAGAGTCAGAGCAAACAATCCTTGATGAAAACACCAAGAGGACCGCTGGGATTACTTTTCTAATCTTTTCAATTCTTTTTTTTATTTTTGTGAGTCCCAAATCGAAAGATCAATAGTAATTTTGACGAGTATCTATGCCTTATGATAAGGCGTTCCATGGATGATAGACAACCAACGATAGATTTGCTCTAAAAGCATTACACGAAATAGTTGATGGGGAAAGGTCATTTTGGAGAATGAAATCCTTTGACTGCACATCCCTAAAACATTGTCATCCAAACCTCGACTCCCTCCAACTATAATACTCAGAGTTTGCCCCGAATTTTGCATTTGCAGAATCTGATCAGCTACTTGCTCACTGGAAAAAGCTTTCCCTCTCAGGTCACAAGCCCACAGTTGTGAAAACGGTGTTATGTCTCGCTTTTTCAATATTTTGACGAGCTTTTCATTTTCTAACCGCTGACGCTGGGATTCATCTCTTACATTTTTAACTTCCAATTCGTGAATCTTAAATTTGGCATAGTGCTGTATCCTCTGACTGTAGCTTTCAACTAAATAGCCAAATTGGCGTTCTTGCTTACCAACGCAAAATAAATCGATTTGCATACAATATCCGTTTTTATAAGACGATCCAAATGGTAGCATCCAAATACCAAATTTTGTGAGAATGCTAGGCTTGATCATGACAAAAAATGAAAACACTAGTTTCACTGACCTAGATCCAATAACTCGCTTGGGAGGTTTTGACCAGCTCAAAATTATTTTAGACGAATTTTACACCCGATTGCTTAGCGATATTTGGATAGGCTACATATTTAAACCGTTTGATCGCCAGAAACTGATTAATGACCAGGCCGAATTTGTCAACAGAAGCCTCGGAGGTCCTAAAAGAAACTACAAACCTCGTAATTTGAAGCAAATTCATAAACCACTCAAGATCACAGGCGGACATTTTGACCGTCGTCATCAAATATTAAAAGAAGTCTTGTGTGAATTTAATGTGGACAAAGAAATCAGAGAACTTTGGCTCGATCTCGACCTCAAATTCAAAGCTGCGATTATAAGTCGCTAAAAAAAAATCTCTGTTACACTTGTCAGCTTGAAAGCTTTCATTAAAATTGCAGAGATGTTTATGCTTAGGTCGGGAGATTACATGAACAAAATTAGCCTACTAGCCCTCGGCGCTAGCCTTATAATTGGTAACTGCGAGGGCAATTCTCTTAAAATAAGTTTGTTTCAGTCCAAACCTGGCATTGCAGACCAGCAGTCTTCAAATTCGGAGATCTATAATATTTCCAACTCAATCAATATTGCCGACCCCGAGGATGTAGCGCGCGATTTTATCAATAGTCAGAAAAAGCAACTCGGTTATTTCTCAATGTTTGCATCAGAGGAATACGATACAGAAGATTTGGCCCTGAGTAAAATCGATAAAGCAAAAAATAGTACGCATGTGGTATTTCAACAAGAATTAGACGGTATTCCTGTTTTCGCACAACAACTTAAAGTACATCTGAGAAAAGATAACAGTGTTGTTCTAATGAATGGACAGTATGTAAACCTTGAAGATGCTGAAATTGAAAATATAGTAATTATCAAAAGTGATCAGGCTATCCATATCGCCGAAAAAGACCTTGGAGTTGACCAACTTAGTGAACCTTCAAAGGTTGACGAAGTTTTCATCCCTCGTCGTAACAAATTAGTGCGGGGTTATAAAATAACTTCGTTCGCTGGTACCTATGGCGAATTTGTTTATCTCATCGAAGCCAAACAGGGTACGATATTAAAATCCTACAATCAGGTACTTCATCCCGGTGATAGTAAAGTCAATAAAGTCGCAAAACGCCCCTCAGATATTGCTAAAAATATGTGGAATAAATTGAGGAGAAAAGCAAATGCGTCTTTTCAAAAATTAAGCCGTGAAATCGATAGAAATCCAAAGTCGGCAATTTCTTCCAAACTTCTGACTAATAAGGACAAAATTGGTCCCGTTGGCCTCATTCATTCTGCCTCCATCAAAACTGATCCTGAGGCCAGGGCTGTAATTCTTGATAATTTAGACAACGACTTCAAACTAGACGGTAAATTTGTGAAGGTGAAAAATAATGTCGCAGACAATGCCGTCCCAGTAGATGGAAAGTTTGTTTTTGACCCTGATAGTACCCATTATCACGAAGTGATGGTCTACCACCATATCAACGAGGCCCATAAGTACATAACATCTTTAGGCGTTAATTTGGCCACACGCTCTATTCCAGCTACTGTGCACTACAACAATGATGATAACAGTTTTTACTCACCAGACAAGAAGGCTCTGTTCTTTGGCGATGGCGGAATACCTGATTCTGCAGACGCAGACATTATTCTGCATGAATGGGGACACTCTGTTGTTGACTCTCTTTCGGGATTACAAGGAGGCTGGGGTAGTCAAGGGGGAGCGATGCATGAAGGATATGGCGATTATGTGGCAGCAACCTATTTCGGTGACCCTAACGTCGGTGAATGGGATTCTAGTGCATATTCTGACGAGGGCTATTTGAGAACTTTGAATAATAAAAAAATATTTCCTGATGATTTGCAACAAAGTGTTCATGATGATGGTGAAATCTGGTCTGGAACTCTATGGGATCTGCGAAAAGAACTAGGTAAACAAATTGCCGATGAACTTATATTCCACTCTCTCAAATTTTTACCTCAGAAAGCCCTTTTCAAAGATGGGTTGGTTGCAATCCTCTCTGTAGATCAATTGAGATTTAATGAAAAGTATCGAAAACCTATCATGAGAGTCTTTTTCAAACGAGGTATTAAGATTACTAAGGAGCAGATCAAAGAAGCTAGCTCAAAACAAAGTAGTTTCAATGAATTGTATGCAACTAAGTGAGTCTGAGTAGATTAGTTACTGTTATAAAATAGATGAAAAGAAGTCCTGATTACTCAGTATCTTCCTTACCCTCTTTCAACATTTTTTCTCGAAGTTCTTTCTCTAGTTTTTCTTCGTGACGTTGGCGACGAATCATTTTGAATCGTTCTTCAACAATTTCTCCAAGATGCTTGAAAACTCTTATCATGAGGCGATCAATAATCGTCTTGATACGAATGTAATCCAAAACCTCGCCTTGATAAGCAATTTGACCTTCATGGTCCACTATCAACATAGCAGGAACTCTCACTTCTACAAACTTGTTAGTCCAAACAGCATTTGAATCGTTAAGAAAAGCAAAAGGTATATGCTCTTCTTTCAAAATTTCATTTGCATCAGCATCATTAGAACTAGTTGCGACAAACGCGAAAGTGACATCAGGTTTGAAGGGAATGTTTCGCATGATAGCTAACATTTGATTAAATAAAACAAAAAGATTCTCGATCATAAACAAACGAACACCTTTAGTTGGATCCTCCAATCTTTGAAGATCTTGGAGCTTCAAGCCACTTTTTATGACTAAACCCTCCTCACTACGCTCTAAAACATCAGAAAACTCAAAGCCAACCTTCATACTTTTTCTGAACCATCTTCTAAATTGCCTCTCTAAACTTCGTTGATTAACATCCTCCATTGAATAGGTCTTATGAAGACTAGATAAAACTCTCAGAAGACTTAAAATATCGGGATCCCACAGCGTGCCAAATAAAAGTACTAGAATTTTATTATTTGATCTGGCTTTGGTATCGTAGTAATACTTTCTCCTAAGGTCTACATCAGGAAAACTGACATCCTTTGAGTTTTGCTCAAAAAACTGCATGTTATGTTCCTCAAAAAAAATATTTTTAGGAATGCTAGACAAATTGTAGAAAGAATTATCCTCGAAAATACTATCTACATTCTTTGGAGAAGGCGTAAATTCTCTCAGAAAAAAATGTTCGAAGGTATCTCCGGCGGCCCCATACACAGCGGTATTAAAGCATACAGAACATAACCAGATGACAACGATTATGTAATAACGCATAGAATACTTTCGAAACTATATCCCCAAAGATTTACTTATGAGAGACTTAGAAAATCTATTTCGTTAGAAATTTATCGATAACTTTCTTGAGGTACTCCTCATCCATATCACCGACCTGATGGAATAGAATAGTGCTTTCCGCTTCTTTACTGGCTATGATGGTTACTGGAATACCTTGTATTTTGTAATAGCTTGCCAAAAGTCCTTGAGGGTCCATCAGAGTTTCTATTTCGGAACCTAATTCTAGTGAGTGCTTTTTAAGTGCTTCCGCATCGCCTTCAAAACTAATATCCAAAAATTTGATCGGGTGGGATCTATATTGCTTCTCCAATTTACCTAATTTAGAAAGTAAACTCGTACACATCGGACAACTCAAATTACCCATTTTCATTACCAGAATTTTACCCTTACGAAAAATATCTGAATCAATTTTTTGGCCTTTCAGATTTTCAAATTGAAAATCTACAAAAGATTCACCCTTTAATTCGCCATCCGCAATGTTAGCTTGTGCATAAGATAATTCCGGTATTAGAAGAGTTACCGTAAGTATTAAAGCCCGCCACATGTTTTCCTCCGATTAAAATCTACGACAGGGAAAGTAACACAATGTTAGGCGTCTTCCAATACTTGACACCAACTAAAGCGAGAACCTGTTCAAAACTTACTATTTTTTTATTCCGCAGAGCTCCTGGGATATAATGCTGATTGTTTATGCAGCTTTCTCAACTATTAGCACGTAATCGTCTCATTGGTTTTAGTAATTCTAGCGATTCCAAAAACAAACTACAGTTACTAGTATTTTTGGCATTCTCTGTAATGGTCATTGGAGCTATTCATGGCGGAACTCACGCATTACTCAATAAACTTGATTCGCTTACAGCCTACGACCGCTATTCAACGGTCTTAAATTTAGCTAGTGAATGGATTTCCGTAGGCGATTTAATCAAAGAACGACTTTTCAGCATGGTGATGTTGGCAATCTTTTTTATGCTTTTATTCAGTAATTTAATTTCTTCCCTGGGGCATATCTTTTTGTCACAAGATACGGAACTTTTATTAGCAAGTCCAAGACCCAATTTTCATATATTTCGCGCGCGATTCATCGAATCAACTCTCAGTTCAAGCTGGATGTCACTTTTTTTCTTTCTTCCCGTCATTTTTGCTTACACCCAAAACTATCAAGTACAATTTTACCGGTTCTTACCTTTCTTTCTTGCTCTAATTCCATTCTTAATTATTCCCAGCTGTATAGGTTGTATCGTTTCTCTTCTGGTAGCGCGTTATTTTCCAATCCGTCAGACTCGGAAGATTTTTCAGTTCGTCTCCGTGCTGTTCATAACACTTATTGTTCTTTTAGTGCGGATGCTACAGCCCGAAAAATTATTTTCCATTCGTGACTTCACCGAAATACAAACATTTATTGAAAATTTACAGGTCCCCTTCTTTCAGTATATTCCCTCGACTTGGCTTTCTGAAATTGCCATTTCTCTTTTGCTAAGAAATCCACTAGAAGCTCGTATTCCCGCCAGCATTTTGTTTGTAACCGCCATTATATTAGTTGCTATAAGCTTTCTATTGGGAAAATTTTTATTCTACCAAACATGGTGCCGCACACGCGAAATGAGCTCGGCTCCAGTCCTTGATAAACCCTCGGCGTCACTCAAAGATTACTTCAAATGGTTAGGACCAACGGTTCAATCCATATATAGTAAAGATGCCATTCTGTTTGCTCGCAATCCGGAATTGTGGAGTCAAATCTTTCTGATATTTGCGATGGTTGGGCTTTATTTATATAACATACACTTAATGAGACTAGATAAAGTGAGTCTTTATTCTCATTCAATAAGCCGTTTCATAGCCTACATGAATACAGCCTTTGTGGGTTTTATCACTACTTCGGTATCTATGCGATTTTTATTTCCCGCTTTGAGTCTTGAAGGCCGTGCATTCTGGATTCTAAAGACCGCCCCTTTCAATATCAGTAAACTATTATCTTATAAATTTTGGTTCTACATTCCATGGATACTCATCATAGGAAATACTATGACCATACTGGCTAATTACATTCTTGATGTGCCTTGGTATTTATATTTAATTAATGGAGTAAATATAACCTGTATTTGTATAACAAACAGTATGCTGGCAATCTGTTTTGGTGCTATTTACCCAAATTATAAAGCTGAAAATATAAATAAGATCTTTATGAGCTTCGGAGGCACTTTTTACATGGTCGCCTCGCTTGCTTTCATGTTTTTATTTTTAATGTGCCAATCATATCCAGGTATTTTGATCTATCGCGCCAACGTTAGAAATCAAGATCCTGTAACGTGGCAAATAGTATTAGCTATAGGGTGGGTCCTGGTAGGTTTTGTAATTATGGCAGCTTTTTTACATTTTCCATATAAATGGGCTGTTCGGGCTGTTAATAATGCTGAAGCTGAGCAATAATTACGCCCGAGGGGGATAGATGATTGAACTAGATCAGGTGGTAAAACAATTCGCCGAACATCGAGCGGTAGACTCGATTAGCCTGAAGGTCGAACCAGGTGAAATCTTCGGTTTTCTTGGCCCTAATGGTGCTGGCAAAACTACTTCCATTCGAATGGTGACAGGAATTCTACCTCCTAGCAGTGGAAGAGTATTAATTCAAGGCTTGGATATTCAAGAGCATCCGATTGATTGTAAGCGCAAGATGGGCTATATACCAGACAGACCTTACGTCTACGAAAAACTTAAGGGCTGGGAATTTTTGGAATTCATGATGCTTCTCTATGATTGCCAGGGCCCCGAAGCTGAAGCAATCGCTGAAACCTATTTAGAGCGCTTTAAAATGGATTTTGCGCGCGATCGTATGATTGAAGACTACTCGCATGGGATGAAACAAAAATTGGTCATCGTTGCTTCTTTACTTCACGACCCCGATATACTGGTGATCGATGAGCCTATGGTTGGTTTAGACCCTCGAGGTGCTAAAACCTTGAAAGAAGTGTTTGTGGAGCTTACCAAGGCTGGTAAGACTATTTTTCTCTCGACTCACACTATGTCTGTAGCCGAAGAACTATGCCACCGTATTTCTATTATAAATCACGGAAGAATACTTGCTACTGGAAATATGAAAGAACTTAAAACCCGTGGCTCCACTGATGATAGCCTTGAAGGCATATTTCTCAAAATAACTGAAGAAGAAC
>CAZRWM010000037.1:0-19904 GCA_964603885.1 uncultured bacterium | reverse complement strand
GTCATGGAGTAGCGTAACCATTGAATTGAAGTTACTATTAATCCGAAGATCAATAATGAAACTCCAATACCGATGATTAGTTCCACCAGCGTAAAACCTCTCAACTTCTTCAGATTGACCCCCAATCCAAGTATGGTTTGGGAATTATCGTATGGATTTTGTGAGTTCCCTGTGAACTCTTGCATTCTAATGCGGTAAACATAAAGCGAGCTGAGGAATCTGTTTTCTGTTTACAGACTAGCTTAGGACCGGCCCACTGGATAGTCACATCATCTTTAGACTTTCCCTGCGAATACTGTGAGCGAAGAACTGTAAACACATCTGCCTGAATTCTTTCAATTCTGGATACGGATTGTCTTAGAATGAGAAAGACTACAGAAAGAGCCAGTGAAAAAATTGCCAGCGCAATCAATAGTTCCGCTAGACTAAAACCATATCGCCGCAATTTCTTCATTAGTCAGATAATCGGGATATTAAATCCTGTACCGTGGCTTTAACAACTCCACCAATACGCCGATTATCAACTGCACCTTTCAATGCTTGAATAACACTGATTTTTCTAGTAGAAGGGGCATCTTTCCAATATGTATAAAAGAGTTCCGGCTGTCTTCCAGCGAATACGGCGACCACTTCTTGAAGTACTTTATTTTTTGGGTGAATAGAGACCGCTTCGAATACCAGTGTTGCTAATTCTTCGCTTGAATCGCTTGCCATCTTTACGTTTAGAAAAGGGAGTAGAGGATTTAGCTTTTGAATTTCAAGGATTCTCAGCTTTTCAGAATCTGACGTTGCTATCACTTGTCGCAAAACTTGGATCATTTGCTCTAAATTCTGATTCTCTAATATATAAGTAGGTAGTGCTTCGACTTCCATGTATTTGGAATAGGCGTCTTTAAGATCATGAGGGATCTTGTTATATGTTGCGACGCGCTTTTTAAGTTCTTCGAGACCTCCTGGAGTAGTTCTAATTTGATACTGAACATATAGATCGGCTAGCTGCGCGATTACCGGAGTCGGAATACTATATCTAGAAAGAGGGAACGGAGAGCTGTCTCCTCCGACTACCTCAGAATTTCCATCCTTTGTGCGAAATACAAATAAAGCTCCTGAGTGCTCGTCTATAATACTCACAAGAGACCAAACTTGACCGTTATGAGATGTTTCGGCAATTACCTCTCGCTTCTCACTGAATTCGCCGTAAGTTACCGAGTCCACATCTGGAATTGTCTGAGAAACTGATTGAGAAAGAAAAAGTAAGAAAAGAATTTTTGAGATACATTTCATGCTGTAATCCTGTAGATAAATGTTTCTAATCCCTTTTGCTGTTCGTATCTGCGATACCAGCTTTCGGCAGTATAATTCTCTTCCCACTGGGCACGGCCAGATGAATTGGACATTATCTTCCCATTTTGTCCCACTATGCCTACATGGCCTATAATGTGCCTAGGAGAATGAACTGTAGGCGATATAATGATGTCACCAGGTCTTGCTTCGGTAGCTGGTATTAATAGGGCGCGTCCTGAAGCTACATGAGACTGGAAGATCTTATTCATGTCCTTGGTGGCATCACCATCGACCGTATACCCTACTGAGCGCTGTAAAATCTTATTGACCATCCAGGCACATGCCCTATTTCCATTATGCGGTCCGCTTCTAGAACTTTCTCCAAGCGCTTTGATAGCCTCCTCTAGTATTTGCTCGTTAGCAGACCCTGTTGGAATTCTGTCGCTCTCAGAAAAAACAATCGGAGTATCCGAGGGTCGAGCTTCGCGCCAATTATTAGAAATCTTAGGACTAGAATTTTTGGACTTACTCGGCGCTTGAGAACAGCCAATTAAAACAAGTTGCAGGGAACCAACTACGATAATAATGAACAGAAAAGAGGAGGGGATTATTCTTAAGTTTGAGTAAATCATCTCCAACCTCTTCCTGTTCACATTATGCTCCACGTGATTGTAACACGAGAAATTTACATGTTCTTTATGATTTCATCGCCGAACTCTGAACACTTGAGCTTGGTTGCACCGTCCATCAAACGATGAAAATCATAAGTTACTCGTTTTGCGCTGATTGACTTCTCAATCCCCTTAACGACAAGGTCAGCCGCTTCTTGCCATCCAAGATGTTCAAGCATCAAAACTCCACTAAGTGTCACTGAGCCAGGATTAACCTTATCTTGACCCGCATATTTAGGTGCGGTCCCATGAGTAGCCTCAAAGATCGCACAACCTGTGACGTAATTAATGTTGGCTCCTGGAGCTATTCCGATTCCACCAACCTGAGCGGCTAAGGCATCTGAAACATAATCACCATTTAGGTTCATAGTAGCAATAACGTCGTATTCTTTTGGCCTAAGAAGGATTTGTTGTAAGAAAGCATCGGCAATAGAGTCTTTCACCAAGAGTTTACCACTCGCAAGAGCTGAGTCTTGTGCGGCATTTGCGGCATCTTCACCTTTTTCATCTTTAATACGATCATATTCTGACCAAGTGAAGCAGTGATCAGCGTATTCTCTTTCTGCTAATTCATAGCCCCATTTCTTAAAGAAACCTTCGGTGTACTTCATTATGTTTCCCTTGTGCACCAAGGTAACAGATTTACGCTTATGTTTTAGAGCATACTCTATTGATGCGCGTACCAGTCTTTCAGTTCCCTCCTGAGATACAGGTTTTATACCTAAAGAGGATGTCTCGGGAAAGCGAATCTTGCCAACTCCCATTTCAGTTTGTAAAAAATATAGTAATTTTTTACATTCTGCAGAGCCTGCATCATATTCAATCCCGGCATAAATATCTTCTGTATTCTCTCGGAAGATTACCATATTCGTATGTTCAGGATTTTTTAGAGGTGAAGGGACACCCGCGAAGTATCGAACGGGACGTAGACAGGTATACAGATCGAGTTCCTGTCGAAGAGCCACATTGATTGATCGAATACCTCCGCCAACTGGTGTTGTTAGGGGTCCTTTAATACCAATTTTATAATGTTCAATTGCCTTAAGAGTATCTTTGGGTAACCATGAATCAAACTTTTTGTAAGACTTTTCTCCGGCATAAACTTCGAACCAAGCGATCTTACGTTCTCCTCCATAGGCTTTCTCTACACCCGCATCAAGAACTTTCTGGGCAGCAGCCCAGATATCAGGACCGATTCCATCGCCTTCGATAAATGGAATTATAGGTTCATTTGGTACAAGCAGGCTACCATCGGATTTGGCTGTAATAGTCTCTCCATGTGTTGGCATCTCTAGTTGTTCGAACATTAGGTACTCCTTATTTTTGTAAAGTTTTGTAATAACGGTTATTTGAGGTCGATTTTAGCATACATTGCTTAATCTAATTTGAAGCGATCTTTGGGTGGTATTTCCGCGAAGCGCCCACCTCCTGGTCGATTGTAAATTTCGGCATCAAAAAACTCTTGAATTTCATTTTTCTGAGATTTATCGATTCGCTTTTGCCAAACTTTCTTAGGTGCATTCCAGCGAAATCCTCTTGCTTTGAGAAGATCTTTAGTTGAAAAAGGTGAACCCTCTGCAGAAACTAGTAATTCTGCTTTGAAGCAATTTTTGTAGAGTTCAAATAAATAAGGCTTACCAGTTATTTGTGATTCGTGAGACAGTAATTCAACGGCAGCCTTAACATCATTTATGGCTCGGTGACTCTCAAAAAAATACCCGTGTTCCATGCAGAGATGTCCCAGATTACGACACGAAGTCCCGGTGCCTGACCAATCTACTTGACTCATTGAACATGCCCAGATTCTATCTGAGCTTATTGGTACCAGTGGATCAATAAAGGCTCTGTCGAATTTTGCATTATGAGCAATAATTACATCCACAGTAGTTAACATTTGATTCACTGTTTCCCAGTTGATGGATTTACCACATACCATGTCGTCTGTAATGCCTGTTAACTCTTGTACGACATCTGGAATAGGACGCCCTGGATCCTGAAATTGTGAATAGTCTTCTAGTATCTCTGTGATTTTTCCAGAGTCTATATTGAGTCTGAAGATAAGAATTCCTAACTCTATAACAGAATCCTTTTTACGATCTAATCCGGTCGTTTCTGTGTCTAGATAAGCGACTACGGCATCACCATGTAAGGTTTGATCAACTTTTATGGCACCATGGAACTTTTTAAGGGTCCAAGTTTCCCCGTTGTCACTGAGTCCAGAGCGATGTTTCATAATTTCCTTAAGAGTGGTAGATAGGTTTAAGTGTTGAATCGTTTATTTTAAAGGGTATTGGACGAGAGAGTTTCCCAACGAATTTTCCTTTTCGGTCGTAATTAAGCCATCCTAACGCTATGAGATTATCTTGACGGTTACAAACCATCCTTACATCATATAATGTTTCGCCATTAGCTAAAATCTGACCGTTGCCGTTTATTGGTTCCCAGATTGTACCTAACTCTTTACAACGAAATCCGTACAACCCACTACCAGCGATGTATTTACAATCTTTAGAGAAGGCTCTGCTCCAGGTACTAAAAAGAAGATAATAGTAATCTCCATAGTAAAAAAGCTGCGGAGTTTCTAGTTGATCAATTCCTCCCGGAACAAGTAGGGGCTCCTGTTGTTGCCAATTTATGAGATCGTGACTTTTTGCCCATCCAATGCAGCCGTTATAAATATTTTTTACCGAGCCCTTATGACGTGCTGCAAAAACCATGATAAATTCATCGGTTTTTGGATCTTTCATAATACATGGGTCACGAAAAGCAGGCGGAAAATTAAGATTATTGAGTTCCGTTCCAATGTCATAATGTGTCGGATCTGCTTGAAGACAAAGATCACTTACCTTAGAAAACTCTTCCAAGTCGTCACTTATGGCTAGCCCAATTCTTTGGACCCAAAACTCAGATTCTCTTCTACCAGTATAAAAAAGGTAGTAGCGGTTATTCCATTCAAAAATATCGCCTGTCCAAAGAGAAAGCGAATCAAAATCAGATTTATCTAAACCAGGTTTTAATGCAAGACCTAGGTCAACCCAATCATATAAGTCTGAACTGAAGGCATGCCCAATACTTACCCCATTATGATGACGGTCCTCTGGATCACCCTCTCTTGGACTGCAAAGATAAAACGCATGTACTCCAGCTTTAGTATTTAAAAACCAGGAGTCCCAAAGGAATTTACCCTCTGGTGCGAAACAATTCTCATGAGAATGGAAATCAAGAGATGTGTCTTTCATGAATCGCTCATCATACTGTTGGTTTGGATAGCGATAAAGTCTGTTTTAGAAGATGGAAAGTTTATACTTCTGGTGTGCTTCAAGAGGAGACCTCTGTTGTAGATGTACTTTTAATTTTATTGCTTTGCTCTAGTGGTTTAGATTTTAGTAATTTAATATTCGGTCTTGATAGATCAGGTCGCTTAGAAAAGTCAGGTTTTATTGGCGGGTTTTGATTGAGATCAGCTAAAGCAATATCGATTGCTTTGTCGATTTGTGGGTCTTTGCCTGAAGCCCAATCTTGAGGCAGAATATCAACTTCGACATCGGGATCTGTTCCGTAATTTTCTACGGCAAAACCTACATCTTTGAACCAGAAACTATATTCAGGTTGTGTAGTCAGAGTGCCATCTTTCAAACGATACTGACTATTGATTCCTATAACTCCCCCCCAGGTACGTTTACCCACTAGCGGTCCTAACTTCATTAATTTAAAGGCATGTGAAAAGATATCTCCATCTGAGCCGGCATGTTCATTAGTTACGGCAATTAATGCACCAGGAACGGCATAGCTTGGATAGCGGGATTCGCCATGATAGCGAGACAAGTTGAAGGCCAGTATTTTTTGGGCAAGAGTTTTTATAATATGTTGGGAAACATGGCCTCCACCGTTGTATCGTACGTCAATAACTAAACCTTCGTGGCGAATCTCTGAAAGGAAATTGCGGTGGAATTCGCTATAACCTGCGACGCCCATATCTGGAATGTGAACATACCCAAGACGTCCGTCGGATTTTTTGTGGACATAGTCCTTATTCGCGTTGACCCATTGTCTGTAAAGGGCCGTTTTATTACTGGATAGAGTTTGAATACAAATTTCTTCTGTTTTACGTTTGCCTTTACGCCTTACTAGTAGATTTATCTTTGTAGAAGCTTTAGATTCGAGTAGTTCGTAAAGATGTAAGGCGGAATTCAGTTTTTCTCCATCTACCGCCAGGAGGCAATCTCCAGGTTTAAGACCGGCGCCTATCCCGTGCAATGGAGAATCGGCTCCACCTATCCACGAATCTCCCTCGAATATTTCTATAATTTTTAGTTCTTTTCGAGGTTCGATCCAGTCAAATTTAGCGCCTAATCTTCCAATTGGATGATGCGGTGGTTTTTTCGCGTAATCACCAAACATTTCGTAACAGTGAGATGTTCCGAGTTCACCTTGCATTTCCCATAGAAGGTCTGACATTTCCCAACGAGTTTTGATTCTTTCCAGCAAAGGAAGGTATTGTTTGTAAACCGTTACCCAATCAACACCAGAAAGGCATTCTGTCCAAAAATGCTCGCGCTGAAGCACCCATGCTTCCCGATACATTTGTGCCCATTCTTTTTTGGGGTCAATTTTAAATTGTACTCTGGCCAGATCAATCCATCCGTCTTTTTTATTATTCTCGGTACCGTTTTTGGGAATTTCCTTCAAACTTATGAGTCTTAATTTATTCTTATCGTTTATTAAGATAGATTGTCGGTCATGACTCACAGAATATGAGCTGACGTTTTTATGAAAAATATCCGATTTTGAATCCTCAAATGTTATTTGGCCAAGATACAGTCCATCGCCTTGTTTATTCCAATTTTTCACAGGTTTTAGCGGTTTTGGAGACTTACGCCAATATAGCAATTTATCCTCTAAAACTTCGATTGAAAAATATCCACCTAATTCGAGTTCCACTGGAGCAATTCTGTGATTTATACCGTCATAGTCGATCATTACTTTATTATCTGATTTTTTATCCTTATCTATTTTTTCTGGGACCTCATCAAAGGGGTTTTCCAAGGCATTTTGAAGACTTACTACGTAAGGTCTACCAGCAAAAGGAAAGCCTAGGTCGAAGTGTGTCTGATTATAATTGGGGTGAAACTCGCGAATACTTAGAAAGAATAGATATTTACCATTTGGATGAAATCTTGGACTCCAGTCAGAGAGAATGGGTTTTAAAAGTGTTTTAGGGATCGAGTTTTTCTTTGAGCTGTCCAGTAATCGGATTTCAGAGCGAAATCCATCATCCACAGATGCGCTATATACCATATATCTAGAATCGGGAGACCAATTCACACCAGTGAAACGACTGAACGAATTACTATCTATTTTAACAATTTTGCGGAACTCACCACGCCTCGATTTATGAGTCAACCAGAGCTCATTTTTATTGTTTGTGATAGCAATTTTCTCACCATCTGGCGAGGGAATGATATTCCAAATTTTACCCCATTGCGAGCTTTTACCGACTTCATAGAAGTTGCCATCTTCAAGATTAATTATGCTCAAAGTCTCATCCTGTTCTCGTTTCATACACGCTACAGCTACTTGTTTTCCATCTGGTAGATAACTAGGGTGATGGTATCGAGACTCTTCCTTCAGGCCATAGGCTTTAGGAGGTTTTTTCCAGGCCGATAATTCGAAAAAACGCCCACGACTAACTATTGCCAGTCGATTACCTTCAGGATGTATATCAAAAGAATCAAGTTTCGCATTTGCATTGACAAAGCGTGGTTGAGCTTGCATTGCAGGGGATCTAACCTCAACATCTCGCTTGGTTTCCTTGCCTGATATTAGATCGATTTCAAACAAGTCACCACCAGCGTGATAAACTAACCGTAAAGTAGCAGGGTCGGCGTTGAGATTTCTTGCGTAAAATTCTGTTTGATTGCTTACTCTTTCAAGATTTTCTCCCTCAAGACTGCAGCGGTAAACATTTGCGACACCTTCATGATCACTGATGAAAAAAAGTTGATCATTCAAAATTTGGGGATCGGTGAGATTATAAGTTATATTTTTGAGTATCTGGCTAAAATTACCTTTCCCTTGAGCATCCAAGAAAAAGACACCCGCGGTTCCTCCTCGATAACGTTTCCAACGGGCCGCATCGCGACAATTGCGTCCTATTAACATTTGTTTATTAGATCCGAAAGCGATTCGATTAGCTGGCCCGGTATTCATCGATTCTATGGCGAGACTTTTAAGATCAAGAGTATAAATTTCCCCCATACCGCGATTGGCTGCTAAGTGTGATGAAACAAAAAGCAGAGTATTCGCATCTCTGAATCCTAAGAGGCGATCAATTCCTATATGCGTCAGGCGTTTTGGCTCACCGCCGTAGGTGTCAATTAAGTAAATGTCCGATACACCTGAATCATTCGATTGATAAGCTATCGTTTCCCCAGAAGGCGAAAAATAGGGGTGTGACGCGCGACCGGTGGCATTAGTAAGTCTCACTGCTAAGATGTTTGAACCATCAACTAACCAAAGATCATCATCGCAAGAAAATACCAATTTGTCGGAACGAATATGTGGTGCGAAATAGTAGCCTTTGTTCATCTTTTCTCCTTGGAAGCCGCAATTCTACATTACTTTTACCATATTCTTAAATGCAAAAATAGTACGACTGGATTTTATGGGATTGACAGACTCAAGAAAATATTTAAAATTCCTGCATATTTGGGTGATTATTGGAAAAATTTTATGCCAATTAAACTTTTTATATTTTCTACTATTTTGTTATCCGGCTTAAATCTGTCTGCCTATCACGCGGACAGCTCTTTAATCACAATCAAATCCTGGCCTATTGATTTACTACTCGACCGTCTAGTTCTTCTTCGTAGTGGTAAAATCGCTACCACGGAAAGCTTCAGAGGAAGCAATCCGTTGATTACCTCCTTTAAGTCTGAAGAAATAGACATCGATATAATGAGCAATCCTAGCCAACTTGCTACGTTTCTCAGAAATGAGCTTATTCAGCAGGATAGGTTAGACTCTTATCTGAAATGGTTGGAAAATGCAGATCCATTCGCAAAATTACTTACCAAAGATCTCAGTACAAAAATCAATAGGGCATTAATTGCTGAGTCCTTTCACGAAAATACAAGACAAACCCGTAGATCAAATCGCTATTATGAAGTCCGGGACGAGTTAGAAAAAACTATCAATGCTGTGAAGACTTTTAACGGTTACCAGTACGCTTATGGCAAGGAAGTGGGCCGTAAAATCATTAAACAGTTCGATGCAATACACAGGCAGACCTTCTTTGAAAATCGAGTTCATAACGTAGATATTGGCGTAGATTTTCTGGAACCCGTAAAAGCTATACTACGAAGTTTAAAGCTGAAAGAAAAGTTTGAGTGGATATTCGACAACACTCTCTATATTGGTTATAAATCAAGTTTTAAGCATCATAAAAAAGTTTTTATGCGATTCAAAGGCTTCTATGCCAAGACTTCGATTTCTTTTGAATTAATGAGACGTAAGCGACACTGGTGGGGATACGGTAGTTGGGAAATTGTTGGCACAGCTTCGAAATTGGTTGAAGAACCTATGGCAATTGTCGGGACTGATGTAAAAGAATTGGAACCGTCTCATAATTGATTTCTGCAGCAACTCTTGTTATAACCTGACTGCCATATAGTCTTTAATTATTAAAAGAGGAGTCTTGATGAGTTTAACTGCACAATTAGATACCAACCATGGTTCATTAACAATTGAACTATTTGAAGAGCAAGTCCCCAATACTGTGAAGAGTTTTAGTCACTTGATCCAAAAAGGTTTTTACAACGGCCTAAGCTTCCACAGAATTATTGAAGGATTTATGATTCAAGGCGGTTGTCCTGATGGAAGCGGTAGAAGCGGCCCTGGATACCGATTTAAAGATGAGTTTGTTGACGATTTGAGACACGAAGGAATTGGTGTATTATCAATGGCTAACGCTGGCCCCAATACTAACGGTAGTCAATTCTTTGTCACTTTGGCTGCAACTCCTCACTTAAATGATAGACACTCAGTCTTTGGGAAAGTTACACAGGGTATTGAGGTCCTTAAAGAAATTGGCAGCGTTGAAACTGATATGTATGATCGACCCTTAGAGCCCGTAACCATCGAAAAAGTGTTACTCCTCCGTGACGGTGAGGTCGTAAAAGAAGAAATTGATGCTCCAGAAATCCTAGGCTAGTTTACAGTTATTGAGTGCTTTGGGCGTATCGCTGCAGTTTTTGTAACTTATCTTGTTGCGTAATGCTGAAATTTCTATGTTGATTCCGTTCCTGGAAGAACGTCAACATATCAACCGCCATTTTGCTGTGACCTAAATCTGCCAAATTTTGGATCATTAGATAGTTACTTTCAAAGTCTTGAGGTGCTACTTGATAGTAGTGCGTAAGATAAGTATTGGCATCCTGGTGTCGGCCCATCATGGCAAGATAGGTCCCGTGAATTTTGTAAAAAACATCCAGCCTTTCCTTGAGTGCAAGTTGCTCGATTACCACATTGCAATGTTTGCCGTAAAGTTCTCGTGCCTTGTCGCCCTGCTCACTATTTTTATCCATGAAAGGACCTAATTTCTCGCATTTGGTGAGTAATTTAATGATTTGGTTCTCCTCTGGTGTTGGCTCTGCTCTGGGTGCATCTATGCTCTCTGAAAAATTGGTCTGAGTAGCATCAGAGTGTTTTTTGACTTTGCGACGCGGCTTAATTGATTGTCCGATGTTATTTGCGAAAGGATTATTAGAATCTCTTGGGTAATCGCCCTGATAAAATGGATTTTTACTGATGCTCTGCATAGGCTCTATGTGATGGTCATGTTCGACCTCGACATTAGTTTCGCGTTTTTGACGACTTCTTTGGCTAATACTTTGGATTGTAGCCCGAATTCTTTGGAGTCGTTTTAGCCCAGCACCTCTTTCAAATCTGCTATCAGAACTTGGGATCGAATTTTGCTCGTAATTGAGAGGCGGTTGGTACTCGCTGTCACTAAAACGGTTCGCGTGATTAACTTGCGCAAGGACGAAAATTGATAAAGTTAAAATTATTTGAAATTTCATGTGCACCTCCACGAGTCAACTTTCGACAATCTCGGCAAGTTAAGTGATACAGGCGTATTGCCTGATAAGAAATCTCTTGTGGCCTCATACATTTTATTCGGTCAAGATATTTATAATGTATGGACTTACTGTGATGAACTGCTTTGGTAGAAATTTGACCTTTGTAGTAGCATGTAAATTATATCGTTGGAGGAAAAGTTATGTCGGAAGTAACTGTTTATAGTGAAATAACACCAAATCCCAATACCCTTAAGTTTTTGGTGAGCAAACAAATTGTTGAGCGTACATATGATTTTATTAGCAAAGAGGAAGCACAGGAGAAATCTCCTCTGGCGTTGAAGTTATTTATGGTAAATAACGTGGAAGGTGTTTATCTGGGTAAGAATTTTGTAACGGTCACGAAGGGTTCTGACATAGATTGGCTAGACGTTGAGGATAAAATTTGTGACCTTATCGAAGATCATTTGAAACAAGGTGATCCGGTAGTTCTTGAGGATAAGACGCCACCCAAACCAAAGAAAGAGTACGCTGGAGTTGAGAAGCAGATCAACGACATAATCGAAGAAGAGGTTCGTCCTGCTGTCGCGATGGATGGCGGCGATATTGTCTACAAAGGTTTTGAGGATGGAATTGTATACCTCCAGATGATGGGTGCTTGCGCCGGTTGCCCAAGCTCGACTATGACACTCAAAATGGGTATCGAAATGAGATTAAAGGAAGCTATACCTGAGGTTAAGGAAGTCGTTAATGTGTGATTGTCCAAAGGCCGAGGGAGTCCTAAGCAAAGAAGAGTTAGAGTCTTATCGATCCAAAATTAACTCTGCCCCAAGAATAATTTTTCACCGCTTTTCGCATTTGGATGATGCCGCCTGCCAGTGGTTTCTTAAAGAGGTAGCAAAGGTAAAGGGTGAATTTGTATTTTTACCGAATGACGCTATACAGATTAACCAGGATGAAGGTGAAATAGGGCTTGATGTTATTGCTCCTGGAGCCATTAAAGGTTATCAACATGCCGATGGTGGCTATTCTTCTGCCTTTAGATTTGTTGTGGAAGTTTTTTTTCCTGATGATTGTAATGAAAAAAGAGCTCTGGAGCCGTTGGTGAATTGGGTGGATGGAGATGACAGTACAGGTGCGGCGACCAAAGCATTACTGGGTAAAGAACACAATTTAATCGAGACTGTAGGATTGACAAATCAATTTCACGCGTACAAATCTCTATATGAATCTTACGGGGATTCCGTTGTGAATCAGCGATATGGTGAGCATGTATTAACTCCTATTTATCTGCATCAGATCAAATATGAGAAAGCTTGTCAAAACGTTAAAGTAAATTGTGAGATATATCAGGATGGAATAGTAGGGGTTTGTTTGGGGCATGTGCCTCGAGAGGCGCAGGGTTTCCCTCAAAAATTACTTACTGAGGAAGCAGATAACCTAAAACAAATTCGGCCGACCATTTTTTTGTACCGAGATCCAAAGATGGGTTTAGGAATGATGCGAATGGTTGATGATTTAAGATTAGACAAGATAGAGCTACAAAAATTTATGAGTCAATTTAATAAAGATGAGTGGTTTTTTCATCCTGGCGGATTCATGGCGGCCTGCGGGTCGGGAACTACGCCCAGAAATCCCGACACAATTCCGGTACCTACGCAGAAACTAGTTCAGGCACTGAATGAGATTTACGGAGAATAATTGGCCCTATACGATTATAAATGCGACTCATGCGCAGGCATTTTTGAAGTCAATCACGCTATGAACTACGAGGGTAGTGTAGAGTGTAGGTTTTGCTCATCCATGAGTACCCGAAAAATTATTGGGACATGTAGATTCAATACTGGTCATGACCTCGGTCCAACTTCTAATCATTTAATGAGTGCACAACGCGAGAATAGTAAAGTTGAACGGGAACGCGTTGAAAAAGCACTAGACAAAATGAGGCCAGATTTGCAGGATGCTCAGCAAGAGCATGCTCATGCAGGCTGTGTGCATCATACTAGAATCGAGATAGAAGAGCGTTACGGAAAAATATTTCCGAGAAAATCTTGGCAATGAGTCTGTCGTAGGCAAGTCTACCTATTCGTCATCCCATGATTTTTGAAGATCTTCTTGGATTAGTCTCCCTACTTCAGTTTGCATCAAAGCTTGCACTTCCTTGGTGACTTTCAGTGATAATGGAATCAATGTCTCAGCACTAAGTGTCTGCGTCTGTTCGATCATGGATTTACTTACCCGTAGATACTTCTTACCCAATGAACTCGAATAAAATCTTAAGAGCATCTCAAGTTCGGCCCTCGTATAATGTTGGGAGTAAACTGTCGCATTGATGGTCTTAATAATTTTCGTCATATCAATGTACTTGGCGAAACTTGTTGCGATTTGTTTGTTCATTTTGGCTTCAATATTTTGATATTCCCTAATTAAGTGTGATTTATCTCCGCTACCAGACTCTTGTAGTAATTCTTCGAAAATAGCGTTATTAGACAAAGCCAGACCGGATTGTATTTTGAGTAGTAGGTCCTTGCGTAGATTATCTGTTTCCCTTGGATCAACGATTAGTTCAACTAATTTCCCTACCACTTTCTGCTTTGGTGTGATGTATGGTGTTGTCTTACCCGCGCTGGCCATAGAGATTGATAGCTGCAGAATAAGCATTGCATGAATAAAATACATGGGCCGGATTATACAAGACCATTGATTGCATTTAAATAAGGCGTTTTTTTTAAGAATGATTAGCGTTGAATCAAAGTTTTACAAGTCTACGAAAATAGGACAAATTATTATAAATTTGACAATAATTTGTATAAGTTTTCGATTCAGAAAATACAAAAAAATATTGAATAGTCGCAACTTTCAGGCTGATTAGTCGTATTTTTGTGGGGATATATTTTTATGCTTTCATACAGGTTAGTGGCCAATACGCTTATTTTCAGTATATTATTGCAACTTTGCTTGCCCTGCATATCCCTTTTTGCAAAAGAGTCGACCCCGGAAAAAGAGGTCGTACGAGAGTACAAGTACTTCAGCCAGATTCGTGATCGTTTATTCCGTAATATCAAGCCTAAAACGGGGGAAAATCTTACTCCAGATCAGATACAAAGGATAATTGACACTTCCACCACCGAAACCTTCGTTGGAAATCCTACCCTTCGCGTTGAGAATTCATCCATTCTACGTCCTATTAAACAAATTGGATTGCGAGTGTTGGATGGAGAAATAGGTATTGTTCAAACATTTTTATCATACGAAGCCGTTAAATTCTTGAAGGAATCTTTAACTGGTAAGAGGGTCAATGTTGCATTGGGTACAGCTCGAAAGATTGTACGTTCCATGACGCCCAATGAATTGAAGGGAGTTAATGGTTCTCTTAACAAAATGACTATAGGATCTCAAATTAGTAAGGCACTCAAAACTGCTCCTATGGGTGTACAGAAATTTATGAAATCTGAGGTTAATTTTGCTTTGATGGCTGTGGTGGGTGCCCTAATCAATATGGGGATTTATGACGGTTTAGACGTTAATACAATGAAGGATAAAATTCTCGCTTTAGATCCGCTGAAATACAATACTACGGCGAGTCATGGTGTATTACCAAACTTCCTTGGTGGTGTGGCATCAAGACAATTTTTTACACTATTCAATAACAAGTTTGATGTAATTTATGATCGTATTTTGAATTCACGAAGTTTTGGTGGCTACTTTTTAAAGAGGATGGATACTAGTGCTGATGTTATCGGTCGAAAAATTTTCAAAGCAACGCGCCTAGGGATTGAGACAGAGAGTGGCGAAAGTCTAGCCAAGCGTTTAGGTTTGGTAGGAGTTGGAGAGGGGACACAATTTACTCTCAAAGGCTTTTTAAGATCTATGTCTACTGGCTTGGCATTTGGCCTAGGAGCTAAATTGGCTGTTGATAGCATAGTGGTGGGGGCCCGTGGGTATGTTGACACAGCAGTTGTAGGCGGTAATCGCAATAAGAAAACTCTACGACCCGAGTACAACTCTTTTGCCTATCAAAGGTCTCAATCTGAGATTAAAAACTGGCTAAGTGAGCGAAAATTTGCCTTATTGGACTTGTTTGACGGTTATCGAAAGACGCCGTTGACGAATGTGGTATCAGCAGCGTCTGGAATGATTGGTGGTTATTTTGGTTCTGTTATCGCGGGGGCAGTATTGGTTGGAGGTGGACTGCCTGCAATTGTTGGTGGCGTGATGATTGCCTCCTTATTTGCAGGAATAGGCTCATTTTTGGGTCAGTGGAGCACCCTCAAATTCGAACGAGGCAAATTCATGAAAGGTGTTCGCCGTCAATTGATCGAGCGACGCCTCTACAAAGCCATACTCAAAATGAACGTCTTTACGAAAGCAAAAATTACCAAAGATAAAGCCAGGGATTTAGCTAAGGCTCGTAGCGAGGATATGTATAAACGTGAAAGTTTTGGGCAGGTGTACAGTCGCCTCTTTTTAGTGGAGTCATTTGATAAGATTGAACTCATGCGATCAGGGGATGTGTTTACTCTCAAGGTTGCAGAAGAACACGGGGAACCGTTGGATGTTGAAGCTCATATACGCTATGATTTTATAAATCTCGAGGGTGATCAGGGTGTCTGGGATATAGTTACCAGCAAAGTGTACAATGTTGGAAATGTTCAGCAAAATAGCGGGTTCTCAGTAATATTTATAACTGATAATGAAAACATTATTCTAGGAGATGGAACTTTAGACTCGGTCAAAGGAAGTGAATTTAGAGTTCTGAGTAACGGCTTAATAATGACTCTATCAGATTTTGATCGTGAGCGTTGGGTGATTCGTGGGCAAAACGTTAATACAGATGTCTTTTTACGAAATCGTGCGGAAAGATATACTTGGGATTACGATCGGGAAGTCTATATATTGGTAAATCCTTTACGAATAATGTCATCACATCCATTGAATCAATTTAGAAAATTTTTCGATGATTCAGTTGATCAAAAAAACATCATTAAAGCATTGAAAACACATATACAGCTAAGGTACAAAGAAACCCTAGCTGCAGGAAGAAGTTTATTAGAATCAGTCAATGCAGACAATGAACTCGCTTTTCTACATTCTCTGGAGAAAGTTGGAGTGGATGAAGCACAAACTCACAAGTTCGCAGGAATGCAGCGTTCACAATGGAAGAATTTACTACTTGGTCGATTACAGCGCAGCTCTTCAAGACAATTTCAATCTGTGATTGATAAATTGAATAGTTTAGATAGCCAATCATTGAAACAAAGTTTTAATCTGGAACTAAAAGATGAAAGTCAGAATACTATTTGGGACCAGGTTCGACCATTAATGTCGGCGGAATTACTGATCGCATCAATTGCGAATTAAAAATTTGACCTCTTCAGAATGGGGCAAAAAAAAGCAAAAACACCATGTATAGGACAATGATAGTATAAAAGTTGGAACTGACTTAAATTGACGCATACTAAACAATTTATAAGAGTTATTTGAGTGTCGAAATCAATACTATGATAAGGTTCCAGCAGCTTCGATTGTTGGGGTGGTTTTTTGTTTATCTCCTGATGATGATTCAGTGGAGCGGTGAAGCCTACGCCGAAAACTTTTGGGACATGAGATCTCTGCCCGTAAGTCAATCAACTTCAGCGTTTTTTGATTCGAACCCTGACATAATTTTAATCTGGGATTATCAGAAGGGGGATTGGAGTGTTGCAGCTAAACCGTTTAGCACGCAAGCGGCAAGTCTTTCCGAGCTACAAACCAGCTCAGCTTCCTTTAGCCAACTAACTACTTTACGAGCAGGAAAAAGCTATTGGTTATTATCAACTGATGCGAGTTCGAATTATTCAATGACCAGTAATTCTTCTGATATTACAAGCTATGGGCCCGGGTATCATATCGTTAGTGGAACTGGTGAAGCTGTAGGTGTATTTTTGGAAAAGTATCCAGAAGTGAGTCAGGTATGGGAATGGGATAAATATCGAAAAAGCTACAGTATTGCAGAACAAGGCGAATTTAAGGAGTATGAGGGTTTAGATCAGTTAGAAATCCTCAACCAGGGTGTGGGATATTGGATAAAGGTTGATCATCAATTCTCAAGCTATGACCGTAATTCAATTCCAAAACCTGTAAAAGATCATGCATCCACTGTTGATATTTTAGGAAATATATATTCACACGGTGGCGTAACTGCTCAAGGAACTAATAATGAACTATTTAAGTATGATATAAGAGACAATTCATGGTCAGTAATGCCTTCTAGCTTTGTTTCACGATCTGCTCATAGTATGACTTATTATCAGAATAAGCTTTATATCTGGGGAGGAATCAATTCTCAAGGACTACCGCTTGACTCTATGGAAATATTTGATATTGCTAGCGAGCAATGGCAGGCATTAACTACCGGCGGTCACTCGCGATATTTTCAGTCAGCTGTATTGTATGAAAATAAAATTTATTACTGGGGTGGAATATCAAATGAATTTCCGTTTGTCTTAAATTCGATGGATATTTACGACATAGAATCTGGAACTTGGAGCCTTGGAACAAGTGGAGGAATATCGAGGGCCAAACATCAGTCTCTCGTAGTAGGCGATTATATGTATGTTATGGGCGGTAGCGCTGGGTCCTTTGATAGATATGATCTCAAATTAAATGAATGGTCATATTCAGTTGGGCCAGATATAGATAGACAGTCTTTTAGTGTAGCGTACGTAAAGAACAACATATTACTTACAGGTGGTTTTGACACCGAATTCAATCTAAAAAAGAATCATTCATTGATGGCTCTAGGACAAGAAGAACGCTTTACTACATATACATTCATGAAAGAAAGAAGCTCTCATCAAAGTATTTTCTTTGAGGGAAAACTTTACAGTTTTGGTGGTCAGGATGCCTTCTCGAACCTTTTAGATAGTTTGGAAGTATTAGTCATCAACCCGCTGACAAACCGGAAAAATAATCGAGCTCCCGAGGTATCAAATATTGAAGTTGTGGGTGGTGGATCCGATCTTACAATTCATTTTGATCTACTAGATAATGAAGGTGATTTTCAGATTGAAATGCAATTGGAATACAGCCTCGATCAGGGTTCAACCTTCAATCCGGCGAAGGGATTCGATAATCTAGCTGATGCTTTTAATCCTGGAGTTTCTCAGAATTTATTGTGGAAAACCCTTAACGACTTCAACACTGATGAAAGCGATGTGATGATTCGTTTGTCGGGCAAGGATGGAATATCCGTTTCAACAGATTCGACCTCCTCCGAGTTGTTTGATGTGAACAACGGTAAACCGCATGTTCATAATGTAGAAATAACTTCACAGCCAGCAACTGATAAAGTAAGCGTTGCATTTAGTATAAGTGATGTCGATCAAGATCTTTTAAATGTTGGCTTGGAATATTCGGTCGATAGCGGCATGAATTACCAATCAGCAAGTCGTATATCGGGAGAAACCGTTTCTTTAGTAAGTTCTAACGGCAATGTTTATCATCTAGTATGGCATTCTAAACAAGATTTTTTTGGGGATATGGATAATGTCAGATTAAGACTTTCAGTTTCCGATGAAAATGGATTATCAAACAACTATGGAATCAGCGAAATCTTTTCGGTGCTAAACTCACCAAATTCAACGCCTGTAGTATTACCAAAACACATACAATCATCTGGCGGTTTAGTAGAAATAAATCTTGATATATATGATGGTAACTCAGACCCCATTGATCTTACTATTGAATATAGTTTAGATAATGGTGTGACTTTCTCTCCAGCTCAAATAATCCCTGTTGACACAACTCAAAATATGGTTCCTTCAACAAATCAGTATCTCTACTGGGATAGTGACCTCGATATCGTTAATCAAGATATTGAGTCAGTATTTCTGAAATTTATACCCGATGACGGTCGCGAGGGTCCTGACAATTCCTCGGTTGAGATTAGCTACAGCAATACGTTTTCAATATATAACCTTAATACCCCGCCCAGCATAAATCAATGTACCAACGGCAATCCATTAATCAACGGCAATTCAGGTAATATCACTATTTCTTTGTGTGGAAGCGATATTGATTCTGATGACATTAGTTTATATTTTGAATATAGTCTCAGCTCAGACAACTACACAGCTATACCGCTTGCTAATTTAACAGGTGATTTGAGCGAGTTGAGTTCAGGATTTACTACGACGATTACATGGTTAAGTAGCGAGGATGTTCAAGAAGCTGTTACATCAATTTATCTAAGAATTAGAGGGTATGATAGCAAGGAGTATAGTGCCTGGTTGACGGCAAATTTTTCGCTTAATAATGCAGGTCAATGGAATCCATCAATTGATATTGGGTACGACTGGAGTTATGTTGCTGCAACTAATGATTCTACACATGCTTATTTCTGGGGAGGTCAGATTGATGGAGAAGATACTAATCAACTCTTGAGATACAACTTAGATAATTCTCAATTTATAAGTCGTAGGTCGGGTACAGAGCCAAGAATTGGAGCGACCCTTAGCTATGTAGACAATAAGCTATACGCTTTCGGGGGTCAACAACAATTAGAATCGTGCAATGGATCTAACTGTAGAACTGCAGTGAATATTATGGAGGTCTATGACATCGCATCAAACCTTTGGGACAGTCCTATTAATGTAGGTGAGGCGCGAACAGACCACACTGCAGTAGTCTACGGTGATCAAATTTATTTCTTTGGGGGTCAAGGTGCCAGTGGGCTACTCAAAAGTCTGCAGTCCTTCAATACACAATCATTAGAGTGGAATACGTTAACCAGTTCTCCTGAGGCAAGGTATGGTCATAGTGCCTTTGAATATCGTGGACAGATGTTCGTTTGGGGAGGGGTATTAGATTCTGATGATGGAAACTTAAGATC